>JABDPB010000020.1 GCA_013042995.1 Ignavibacteriaceae bacterium
ACGCGATAAAGGTGAATTTGGTGACAACGTTGATAAAGAAAAACAATTCACTCCTCAAACGGGTGCCTGGACAAAATCTGCTAAAAACGGAATTGAGTACAGCGATGTAAAAGGAAGCATAACTTATAATTGGGGATGGGGAAATGTTGGATTGATAAAAGATTATTTTTCATGGGGGCATGGAAGATTCGGACAACTAATTTTATCCCAAAAGGCACCATCATTTCCTCATATTCGTTTAAACCTTAAACCTGTTGAGTGGCTGCGATTTTATTATTTTCATGGCTGGCTTAACTCGCAGGTAATTGATTCTTCTCGAACAGTGATTGAATATCCGGGTACACTTTCCGAAATGGAAAAAGAAACCTTCGTGAACAAATACATTGCAGCAAATTTGTTAACAGTCTCCCCCATTTCGTGGCTGGATGCATCGATAGGAAACTCATTTGTTTACAGCGGGGATTTAAGAGCAGAAATGTTTATTCCTTTTATGTTTTTCAAATTTCTCGATCATAATACAGGGCAGGGCTCTGTTAACGATGGCAACGGAACTCTTTATTTTGATGTTTCGGTTAAATTTCCTGAAACATTTCAGTTTTATTCAACTGTTTTTATAGATGTAACTGAAATAAGAAACGTGCTTGAAGATGATTTCAGCAATACGTGGGTTGGATATACTTTTGGCGGTAAAAAAGTTGATTTGTTCATACCTAATTTAGATTTTATAGTCGAATACACACGTGTTAATCTTTGGGTTTACGAACACAAACTGCGCTCAACAAATTACAAGCATATAAATTTTGTAATGGGTCACTGGCTTGGTCAGAATTCAGATCAAATACGGTTGCAATTTAATTACCGCCTGCTGAGAGGATTAAAATTCAAGTTTTATTTTGAACGACTGAGGAAAGGTGGTATGGAAGAAATTTACTATGCATACGGTGGAAAAGATGAAAAGAATTTAAATTTTCTTTATTCACCTGTAAGAGAAGATAAAATTTTCGGATTTTCTGTAAGATTTGAATATCTGCACGATTTAATATTGGAAGGCGATTATAAATACTCTGATATATCTGATCAAGATGAAAGTCGAACACCAACTTTTTTACTTGGCAGCAATCATACTTTTGGATTAGTCCTGCACTACGGTATGTAACTAATTTAATTATAATAATTGATTATTTCTCAACATTATTTATCTTAACACTATAAAATTCGAATAGAAACTAATTTCTATTATTTCTTTTTCAGTACAACAATATTCACTTTAGGGAGAATACAATGAGGGCTGTCTTTGTTTGTTTAGCAACTATCATTTTTTCCGCAAATTTACTTTATACACAAACCACAGGTATTAATAAATACCACATTCTCTCAGACAAAGTTGCACTTACACTGGAAGGTGGAGTGACATATACCCTTGCAGATTTTAAGAAAGCAGAATATAGTTATTTTGGAAGATTACTCGGAGAATATTTTTTCCCAAGCACTCAAATTGGCGTCTGGGGTTTACGAGGACATGCAACAACCGGTTTTCTCCAAGGATCAGGCGGTGCAAGTACCAGTAGACCTAACTTGACACAGTTTAAAACTACAATTATATCTTTTGGCGGTGGTGTTGAATATTTACTCTCTTTATCCAATGTAGTAATGCCTTATGTTTATGGGGGTGCTGCATATCTTTATTACGATCCGAAAGATGACAACGGCAACCGGCTTGAAAGAAATATATCAAAAAAATATTCGCGGCATGAATGGTCGTTGATCGGTGAATTTGGCTTCAGATTTTTAGCTTCTGAAAATATTAGTGTAAATCTTGGAGCTAATATTAATTATGTGAATTCAGATAATTTAGATGATATTATTGCAGGAACAGATAATGATATTTTCTTTAAAGGTTTTGCAGGATTATCAATTTACTTTGGCGGAACTTCTGATTCGGATGAGGATGGAATTAAAGATGATGATGATCTCTGCCCAGGTACTCCTCAGGGAGTAATGGTAGATCAGTTTGGATGTCCCTTTGATACAGACAATGATGGAGTACCGGATTATCTTGATAAATGTCTGAATACCCCGGCAGGTATTCTTGTAGATACAGATGGATGCCCAGTTGATTCAGATGGTGACGGAGTTCCTGATTATTTAGATTTATGCAAAGATACTCCTGCAGGTGTACCGATTGATACAAGAGGATGCCCGTTCGATGAAGATGAAGACGGCGTTCCTGATTACCGCGACAAATGCCCGGGAACTCCTACCGGCATGGAAGTAAACAAATTCGGGTGTCAATTAGAAATTTTTAAGAAAGAACTGCCTGAATTAACAGCAACTATTCTTACCAGCGGTGCTAACTTCGACGTTGGAAAATCAAATCTGCTACCAGGGGCAAAAATTGAGCTTGATAAGCTTGTTGCGGTTATGATAAAACATCCTGAAACCAGATGGAATATTGACGGGCATACGGATAACACAGGCTCATATTCACTAAATAAAAGATTATCTTACGAAAGAGCGCTGTCAGTCGCAAACTATTTTGTATTGAGAGGTATAGATAGAGCGAGGTTAGAGATAAATGGATTAGGTCCTGATTATCCAGTTGCTGAAAACACAACAGAAAGTGGTCGTGCAATGAATAGACGAGTCGCTATCACACTTATCGACAAGGATGTAAAAAGTCAACCACCTTTGGATATAGAGTACGATGTTAAAAGTGAAAGACATGTTGGTAATATGATTTTTACTGATGGAAACCAGTACTGTGTTCAAGTTTCTTCGTTTAGAAATAGACAACGTGCAGAAAATGAATTACGTCGATTACAGGATTTGGGTGAGAACGCATTTATAGTTAAAGTAAATCTTCCACAATTGGATGGAATTTGGCATAGAGTTAGAATTGGCTACTTCAATACTCTTAGCGAAGCCATGCAGAGAAGAGGAAAAGTTGTAAGATAGCTTAAATTCTAATTAGATTGAGTTAATAAAAATTATAGTTAATCCACTATTACTTAATTGTTCGATAGTAAATTTTTTTATCAGAATTCTTCAGGTATGAAAAAAATAATATCGGTTGTGGGTGCCCGACCTAATTTTATGAAGGTCGCACCGCTTCACAGAGCATTTCTTAAACAAAAAGATAAAATCCAGCATTTAATTTGCCACACTGGACAGCATTACGATGAAAATATGTCCAAAATATTCTTTGAAGATTTAGAATTACCGAAACCGGATTTTTATTTGGGCGTGGGCAGCGGCTCACATGCAGAGCAAACCGCTGAAGTAATGATCGAATTTGAAAAGATACTGCATAAAGAAAAACCTGATTTGGTAGTTGTTGTTGGCGATGTAAATTCAACTATTGCATGCAGTCTTACTGCTGCTAAGCTTCACATTAAAATTGCGCATGTTGAAGCAGGTTTGAGAAGTTTTGATAGAGAAATGCCGGAAGAAATAAACAGGGTGTTAACAGATCAAATTTCTGACTATCTATTTGTTACGGAAAGAAGCGGATTGGAAAATCTTATAAATGAGGGAATCTCTGAAGAGAAAGTATTTTTTACTGGAAATGTGATGATTGACAGCCTGGTCTATTTTTTAGAAAAAGCTGCTGCATCTGATGCATTAAAAAAGTTTGATTTATTAGATTCAAATTATGTTTTGGTTACATTACACCGTCCAAGTAACGTGGACTCAGAAAAACAACTTCAAAGCATTGTTAATATGCTGAATTCTGTTTCTCAAAAAAGAAAGATTATTTTTCCTATTCATCCGAGGACGAAGAAAAATTTGGAACTATATTCGCTCATTAACAAGTTAAACAGTGATGTAATTCTATCTGAACCTATAGGTTACTTGGACTTTTTATCCTTGCTCCGTAATACTGGATTAGTAATTACAGATAGCGGAGGAATTCAGGAGGAAACTACCTATTTGGGAATTCAATGCATAACAGTACGTAAAACAACAGAAAGACCTATAACTGTCGAAAAAGGAACTAATCATTTAGTTGGTGATGATTTCAGAATGGCAGAAAAAACCGCAACTGAAATCCTGAATGGACGTCTAAAGAATGGACAAATTCCAGATTTATGGGATGGCAATGCTGCCGACAAAATTTCTGAAATAATAATAGCTAAATTATAAAATATATAGAGTTAAAAAAGTTTAGCTTAACTAATATTTACCATCCGCCACCGCCACCCCCGCCTCCGCCGCCGCCGGAGAATCCACCACCACTTCCACCGGATGATGATCCGGGTGCAGTTGATGAAGAAGAGATTGTACTGCTGAAACTACCAGATAGTGATGATGCGAAACCAGCTGCTCCCAGCGTGCTCCAACCTGCACCTGAATACCAGCTGGGTGAATAAGACTTTTGCTCACCTTCTATATTTTCAAGAACATCAGAAAATTTCTCTGCCCAGGTGTTTTCAACGTTTAATGCTAAAGCAAATGGGAGATATTTTTCAAATAAATCAGAAGTTTTCGTGGGTTCTTTAATTGATTCTAATCTGTCTTTTTCCGCAACTCCCAGATACATCTTAAAGCCTTCAATCTTATCCATTATTTTTCTACCGAGTAGTGTAGGAGCTTTTAACAGATGGTAGAAAGTTATATTAATAACTGCAAGCAAAGCTATAATTACGATATTTAACGGTGAACCGGCTTGTGATAGAAAGAAAAGTCCTACTA
The DNA here is from genome assembly GCA_013042995.1 of Ignavibacteriaceae bacterium. GTDB lineage: Bacteria > Bacteroidota > Ignavibacteria > Ignavibacteriales > Ignavibacteriaceae > IGN2. The sequence continues at coordinate 4,693 of JABDPB010000020.1, forward strand.
TTTCTCCTATTACAAATGGAATTGCAAAAACAGTAATAAATATTGCACCTCCCAATGCAACAACCTTCCCTCTTCCCTTGCCCAGAACACCTTTCCAGGCTTTAAACACTGCAAACAATAACGCAGCCACACCAATACTCCAAAACGTAACCCAAATTACCATAAATATTTGTTCTTCATTGCCACCAATGGATGAAACAATTAAAATTAAAATTGAGATTGAAAGACCAATGAAAAAATATTTTCTGTTTGTAAAGAAGTAAGTCTTCTCAAAACTGTTTTTTAGTGATTTTTTTAATCCTTTAATTGCTTTTTGAAGTGTTGAATGATTCTTTTGTTTTAGCTCAAGTACTTCTTTCCCGTTTTTTGAATTAAATTTTAATTTACTGAGCACTATTTTTTCATCTGCGGTAAGAAGTTTTTTACCATTGTTCAATTTGATAAGTGAATAGTCTTTATCATCCTCTTCCACCTTTAAATAGCCTTTAACCGCGAGACTGATTATTACAGTAGTAAAAATTTTATCATCGTAACCCATTTCAGAAATAAATCTGACTGCAGCTGGAGATAATTTACCAGGTGGTTCATATAAAGGAATCACTAATCCTTTTTTGGGATCTTTCCCAATCCGCCACCAAACAATCAAATAAAACAGAGAAATAATTATCACCCCTGCAAATCCAAAAAGAACAGAACGATTATCTTCTAGAAAATATCCCAACTTTTCAGCATCGCCTGGCTCAGTAACAATTCCTTTTGGAAACTGTACAACTATAGTTAAACCTTCATTTGGATAAAGCTTTTTTGTTGTTTCAAAATAAACTTTGCTCGTGCTTTTAATTTCTGATATATAATTTTTTCCTTTCTTTCCTTGCAGTCCAGTGAAAGCCAACGCTTTTAGTTCATTTCGTGAAGCATTTGAAAGTAGATGCACTGTTGCAGCAGCCTTTTCAACTTGAAAATCCCATCCGTTTCCGGTCACATTCCAATAAAGTTCGTCGAAAGTTTCAAAGAAACCAAGCTGACGATTGGTTTTGTATTTTATCGTATATGTGTATTCCCCCTTAGGAGGAAAATAATTTTTACTCCCTATGTAAACTCGGATACCATTTGAGAGATTTTCTGTGTGAAAATTCTCTGTTTTGTTATCTCTTAAAATTTCTAATATTTCAAACTTAACGTTATAGTTGTTTCCGTAGTTATCTTTGTATTCAGTAGGAAAATCTCTAAAGATTCCGCGTTTAATTTTTATTCCCTGCACGTGTACTTTTATTTTTTCAACTACAATCATCGAAGCATCTTTGTTGATAATTATATCGCTCTCGAATGATAATATTCGCTCAGTAGACCTGTTCTGTGAGTTACTTTCAGTTATAAAAATTGAAATGAGAAAAAGCAGCGCAATAACAAAAAAACGTTTTATCATACCTGCACCTCAGGAGTCTTTCTTTCTGTGGCAAGTGTAATTTCAAAAAATTCTTCCTGTTTGAAATCAAATATGCCTGCAATGATGTTGCTTGGGAATGATTCGACCCGAATGTTGTAATTTCTGACTCTTCCGTTATAATATCTGCGTGAATACTGAAGTTGATCTTCAATTTCTACAAGTTGATTTTGAAGATCAAGAAAATTTTGATTGGCTTTTAAATCAGGATATTCCTCAACAACAACAAATAAACTTTTAATCATTCCCGAAAGGTCTGCTTCCAAAGCAGCTTTTTCTTTTATATTTTTAATTTCAGTACTCTTTGCTCTTTTTTCGGTTATCTCCTCAAATAAATCCCGCTCGTGTTTACTGTAACCCTTAACAGTTGCAACCAGATTTGGAATTAAATTGTGCCTTCTTTTTAATTGCACATCAATTCCGCTCCAGGCTTCTTTAATCAAATTTTTATCGCGTATAAACAAATTATAGATGATGATAATCCAGATAATGATTGCCGCTGCAGCAACTATGGGAATCGTAAACATTTATTTCACCTGAGTTGTTGTTCTAAGTTCTTTAAAGGAATCGAAAACCAGCACGCCATGTTTTAGCAGCCGAGCTTTATCCTGATGTCCATGTGAGACCAGTACACAATATATACCTAATTCTTGTGCCACTTCAAAATCGTGAGTTGTATCACCGATAAGCAGAATATTTTCATCTTTTCCATTTTGCCTGATTAGAGATAGTAATTTTTTACCTAAGTTCATTTTACCTGAAGCATAAATGTTATCGAGCCCAACTATGTATTTAAAATATTTTTTTATGCTAAAATGTTCAACTATTTTGGTTAAACTCTTCTGTTCATAGGCTGAGAGAAGATGTTGCGTGAAATTTTCATTGCTCAATTCATCGAGCAATTTTTTTGCAGCAGGATAAAGTTCACACTTTAGTTTATTCCTTTCGTACTCGTCCATAAATTGTTTACCCAATACTTCAAATGAGTTTTTTGCGAATGTGTGTCCAGCAATTTTGTAATATTCTACAACTGGGAAAGTAAAAACCGACTTATATTTATCAATTGAAATTGTTGGATGGGATTCCTGTTCTAACAAAAAGTTCATCGTGTTTGCACATAATTCAACATCGTTAAAAAGTGTTCCGTTCCAATCCCAAATTATGTGCTCGTAATTGTATAAATTAAAATTCATTTTTGTTCTTTAAATGATTTATAAATTCAAAAATTATTTCAGCGGTAATGCCCCAGATTACTTCTTCAGTATTTTTATAAACAAGAACGCGATGCTTTCCTTTTGTCCATGGCTTGGCATATTTTTCAGGAAGACCGAGCTTGCCAACCGGAAGCAATTCGATGGGATTTCCGTTTTCATCCAAAACACTTGGATGAACTTCCAGTCTCACATTGTATTCATCGGGTCTGTTATTAAAAAAATAATTTAGTGGAACAGAAAATATTTTTTCAACTTCAGTTTTATCAAAATTAATCGCATAAATATTGTCAATTTCTAAGTATGCAGTAAAAGCATCAACCGCCACGCCCATCGGAGCCACAAGTGTTCCAAATCTTCCTAAAAAAATAATTTTATCCTTTTCTATTCTTAATTCTTCTGTTGTTTCGCGAATTGCAGTTTCCGCCAGATTTTTATCTGCTAGTGGATCAAATTCGCCGCCCGGGAAACTAACTTCTCCACCCTGTCGAATTGTTGTTGCTCTTTTTTCAAATAATACATGTAGCTCATTTTCCTTTTCAAACAAAGGAATTAACACAGCAGAATTAAAATATTTATCTTTTCCTAAGATTTCAGGTGCAGTTTTTAATGAAGCAGCTATATTATCAACGGTAAGATTATTCAACAAAAAAAATAAAATATTCTGATAAATGTTTCTCAATCTAAAATATTATTTTGAATTTGAGAAATTTATAAAGGTATATTGCTAAATATATTTTTTACGGAAGAAATTCTGATTTACTGACGAAAATAGTTTTGCCAACTGAGTTTCCGTCGAAATATACTTCAGGATTTTCAGTTGAACGAACTAAATAGTGATCTTCGTTTACAAATCCTTTTAGTTCAATAAATTTTAAGTCGGTAGTTGAAATGTTAAGCAAATAAGTTGGACTGATAATATTTGTTGAATCAAAATCATCAACAAAAGTTGTATTTGACAATTGAGATAGTCTTCTCAAATAATTTATAGCTTTGGTTGAATCAGCTTTAAGGCCGTTTACAAACCAATCGCTTCCAGTTTTTATTAATTGGAAAGAACTGTCAGCCGGATAGTTAAATTGAAGTTGTTTCCAGTTGTTAAAATCATCATTTAAAATGGTTCCATCTCGAAAAGAATTTGCACCCTGGTTGAAGGTCATATCAAGAAAACCATCTACTTCATATACATCAGTATCATTGTAAAGCCGGACAAATGTGTTCATCGTTCTGGGTTGTTGGAATGAAAATCTTCCTATAACTAAATCCAAAGTTACATCCATACCTTGTATAACTTTAACTCGCGATCCTGTACTGTCCACCTGAAATTCATTCCATTTAGCTTCATCCCGCGCAGCAAGTCTTTTTGGCAGAATCGCAATGAGTTGTTTGAACAAATCACTTATTCTGCTCTCTGCAACGTTTGCAGATGCACCATTCGGCAAATTGACTTTCCATCCGCCATTGGCTTTAAATAATTTTACTTCTTTATGGTTTTGTGATTTAGGATAGATAAGAATTTCGGTTACTGCCGTTGTATCAATATTTACTAAAAACTGGCGGAAAGTCCTTTCATTTTTTCCGCTATCAACAAAGACGAAAAAAATTACAATGACTAAAAGTATTGCGAATAATATTCCGAGAGTTCTATTGTTTATCTTCAGTGACATATTCGGTTGAGATTAGTTCAGTTCTGATTTTTCTTTTTAACTGGAAGCGAAACACACCATAAATTATTATAAGAATAATCGGCAATAAAAAGTTTAAATATTTTAGGAGCGATTTTGTTCCATCTTCGAGCGAAGCATCCAAAGGACGTGAAGTAACTCCTTTTGTTCGTAATTCAATTAAACCGGTATCATCTGAAAGCCAGTCAATCGCATTTGCCATTAAACTTATATTATCTTTTTGAAGCTGTTGTGCCTGTTGTCCTTCACCGTTTACTGCAAAGTCTCCATCACTGAATACTACAATTTTTGAATTGCTGTTTCCTGCAATATTCCCTTCAACTATAACTGCGACCGGAAGTGAGGATAAACTAAAGTCAGCGGCTGTCCATTGTTTCATTACATCAAAATAAAGCGGAGGGTTTTGCACACCAGATTTGTCCGATGAAACTGCAAGTGGATATACTACAACAGAAGTATCTTTTTGACTTAAACGTATAGGACTAACAAAAGGAAACGTTACCGTTTCCAACCCTTCAGTAATAGGATGTTCACTAAACTCTGTAATATTTGGCAAGTATGGGAAACGCACTGGTGTGTTCATCATAAAAAATCCTTGTTGCTGCTGAACCATAACATTGCTACAGCTTGCATCGATTAAGAATGCGGGTTCAATTTCAATTCCTTTTTCTTTTAACCAGTCTTCCAGTCCTGTATAGACTTTACTTCCGGCACCTGTGCTCAAATCTCCATCCACTGTATTTAGTGCAATTAAAAGTCTTCCGCCGCGGTTTAGAAATTCATTAAAATATTTAAAGTGAAGATCAGGTATTGTATCCTTCGGTGCGATAACAACTAAGGTTTTATATTGGAATGGAACCCCAAGTGTATCGCTAAACTCAACTGGATTAAGAGTGTATAAAATTGAGAGCTGATTGTTAAGCTGTTGAATTGCATTGATACCAGGTTCTCCATGTCCCTGCAAAAGTGCAATTTGCGGTTTATCCGTAACAGAAAGTTTTTTAATATTTGTAGATAGTGCATATTCCATTGCAGCACCCGGTTGAATAAATGGAATAATTTCTTTCCGTTCACCCATTTGAACTAGTGCACCCAAATACGCACGCTGCTGCTTCATCTGATCTCTTTCTCGCACATTAATCATAATTGGCTGAATCCCGTTTTGTTGAGCTTTCATTTCAGTTTCCTGCGACTCACTCGGATTGATAAATTCATAAACGATCAAACCATCCGAATAGCTAGAATATTCAACTAAAATATCGCGGAAATCTTGGCGGACTTTCTCAATATCAGGTGGAAGATCTTCTGAAAAGTAAGCACTAATTGTTACTGGATCATTCAGATCTGATAAAATATCTTTTGTGGCATTACTTAAGCTGTAGCGCTGATCTTCTGTGTAATCTAATCTGAAGAAAAATTTATTTGCAAGAATATTTAGGAGCAGAATAATTCCTGCAACAAATAAAATTGATATTTGTATTTTCTTTCTTGTTAACATACCAGATTACTCCACAATATTCCTTTTTGAAAGCGAAGTCTCAGCTAACATCAATCCTAAAAATGTAATTGATAAAAAGTAAAGTAAATCCCTCGAATCAATTACTCCTCTTGAAATTGAATCGAAATGAGAGGACATGCTTAAAAAGCTCAAAACCTGTCCAGTTGTTCCAGTAAAGTTGCTGGAAAGGACATTAAAAATTATCAGAAAGAAAACTCCGATGAACAAAGCTAATAGAAAAGCCACTATCTGATTATTTGTGATGCTGCTTGCGAAAAGTCCAATTGCAATGTAAGTCATGCTCATTAATATCATTCCTAAATAACCGCACCAAACTGCGCCGTGATCAACAGGACCTATAATTGCAACGGTAATGTAGTAAGGTAGTGTTAATGCAAGTGCAATTAAAATTAAAACAAGGCAAGCGAAAAATTTTCCAAGCACTACTTCCCAATCTGATACTGCCTTAGTTAAGAGAAGCTCAAGTGTTCCGCTGCGTTTTTCTTCTGCAAGCATTCGCATTGTAAGTGCAGGAATAAAAAAGAAAAGTGTAAAATATGCAATTGAAAAGAATGGCTGAAGTGTGGCTTGACCGATCAAAAAAATATCGGAACCAAAAAGCCATGTAAAAAATCCGCTGATTCCTAAAAACACTACAATAAAAATGTAAGAAACAAGCGAATCGAAAAAGGAATTGAACTCCCTTTTAGCTATTATCCAGACTGAATGCATATTAGTTTGTTGTTGTTAATTCTCTGAAAATATCTTCAAGTTTAGTTTGGATAGGTGTCATTTCAGTAAGCACCCAATTTTTTTGAACGCACAAATTAAAAATATCTTTGCGAGCAGAACGATCATCTTTGCTGTTTATTATAAATGAGTTCTGCGACTCCTTATCAAAATCAACTATACCAATCGTTTCAATCTCTCTTAAGGAGGCCATAACTTCATCTCTTTTCTCTGGTTCACCGATTTGTACACGAACCATCTCCTGCCCGCTGGCTCCTTTTCGCAGCATTTCAGATGTACCGTCTGCAACGATTTTTCCACTATTAATTATCAGAATTCTATCGCAAGTCGCTTCAACTTCAGGTAAAATATGTGTGCTCAGAATAACAGTCTTTCGTTTACCAAGTTCTTTAATTAATTTTCTTATTTCAACTATCTGATTTGGATCGAGTCCAGAAGTCGGTTCATCCAAAATTAATATTTCCGGATCGTGTATCATTGCCTGTGCTAAACCAACTCTTTGGCGGAATCCTTTAGAAAGTTCACCAATTTTTTTATGCTTTTCTACATTTAATCCACAAACATGAACCATCTCTGAAATTCTGCTTTGCACTTTGTCCTTTGAAACAGCCTGCAAATCAGCAACAAACTTCAGATAGTCTAGTACAGGCATATCATGATAAAGTGGATTATTCTCGGGCAGGTAACCAATTTTCTTTTTAATTTCATCTTGATTTTCCAGAACTGAATATCCGTTTACATTCACATTGCCATCAGAAGGTGCAATATAGCAGGTTACTATCTTCATTGTAGTAGTTTTACCTGCTCCGTTTGGACCTAAAAACCCAACTATTTCCCCCTCTTTTACATCAAAGGAAATGTTATCAACAGCTCTTTGGGTTCCGAATTTTTTAGTTAGATTGTTAACTACAATGCTCATAGAATTAAAAAGTTTAGAATAAAATCGGATGCAAAGTTATATAGGTAACAATAGAAATTCAACATCACTTTAAGAAAAATTTATTTGTTACAATCAATTATATTCCAATGGTTATCAAAAAAATATTTGCAAAGTATCAATTTTAAAATTAAATTCACTTTCAAAATTATGCGTGATAACACAAAATAGAGGCACTATGAAACTTTCATCACTTCTAATGGCCTTGAGCATTGTATTACTTTTTAATTCAATGGGTTTTTCTGTTCCCAGATTTGCGGTTCGATTAGGAGATAAATGCATTGACTGCCATTACAATCCAACCGGTGGTGTAATCCGAAATGAAAACGGCTGGAATTTTGGAAAAAATATAATGAGTGCGATTTCACCACGCGAACAGGATTTTGCAATGACACCTAAAATTGGGGATAACATAACAGTTGGATTGGATTATCGAACTCAGTTTTTATATTCAACTGAAAAGGAAAAGTATGATTTTCAACAAATGACAGGATCAATTTATACTAATTTCGCTTTTGCCGATAATATCAATCTGATTGGACGATATGATTTCATTCAGGAAATTTGGGAAGCGTATGGCGTGCTCCACTTTTTACCGAACAACGGGTACATTAAAGTTGGTTCATTTCAACCTAACTATGGAATTCGGTTGGATGATCACTCAGCCTACACCCGAGGAGGAGATTTGTTTTTACTTTTTAGCGGAGGGAGTGTAAGGCAGGGTCTGATCTATTCACCGTGGTACACTGAAGTTGGTGCAGAAATTGGAGTTTACATTAGTAACTGGGCACTACTCACCGCCAGTGCAGGATCAAATATTTCTTCAAACAGGACTTTTACAAAAGATCCCACTTACACTGCACGATTAGAACTAAATCCAAGAATTGGAAAAGTTGGTTTGCTTGTGGGAGGATCTTACGCAGCAGCTAAAATTCCGCAAACATCTGATTTTTATGGTGCATTTGCCGGTATTGGTTACAAACGTTTTACACTATTAGGCGAATTCGATAGAGCGAATAACGTAATCAGAGAAGGGATAAATTCTAATATAATTTTAGTTGAAGCTGCCTATGCGATCACTTTAGGATTGGATGCTGTCGTAAGATGGGATTGGCTAGATCCTAACATTGAAGTGGGCAGTGATGAAGTGCAGCATATTATTGTTGGATTTGAATGGTTCCCCTATTCGTTTGTAGAGATAAGACCACAGTACAGATTTATGATTGAAGATCCTAGTGTAACAAATGATTCATTCGTGTTGCAATTTCATTTTTGGTATTAAATTTTACAGATGGTGAATCATAAAATCAGCATTTTTTTTAATAATGCTCAATAAATTTTTCTTCTTTATGAAGATAATCTATTAACTCCGTTTTGTAGGTTGTTAATAAATCTTTTGTCCACCTTATGTACCTGCTGTCGTACTGGCAAAGAATTTTAGTTTCGTTAACGCAGGTTTCATCAAAGTTTTCTTCGGAAAGAATTTTATTTATCAATCCTATTTCTAGTGCTTCTTTTGCAGAAATTTCGCCGCCGTTAAAAACATATTCTGCTGCTTTACCAGGACCGATAAATTTAGGAAGGAAAAATGGAAGCGCTCCACCCGCGTGCAAACCATATTTTGCGTGGTTAAGTGATAAAACAGAATCCTTGGAAATAAATCTAAAATTTGAAGCTAAGCTCGCACCAAAAAACGGAGTTACTATTGTTCCATTTAAACCACTTACAACAAATTTCCTATAATTTACAGTTGCCATAATAAAGCTATTTAAAACGTTAACCTCACGTGTTCGTATTTGTGAACGCTCCTGTGGTGAAAGTCTGTCGTGTTCTGTTTTTGAATGATCTTTGCCGGTAATGCTTGTTAGGAAAACTTCGTAAGCCGTATTTCCATAGCAGCCCTTTTCATTTAACAATAATATTGCTTTTATATTTTCCTCTTCGGAAACAATATCAAACCATTGCAGTATTCTGCGGCTTACATCGAGATCTGTCAGGCTGTAAAAAGCGTTGCACTTTACTTTGACAATCGCAATCTGTTCATCCAAGTGACATTTAAACTCGTTGTTTTCAAATTCTAACTTTACCGGTTCTTTCATTTTTTACTCCGTTAAAATTATTGAGAACACCATTGTAAAATTAATATTCTTTTTGATGAATAAACAGATATGAAGAAAATGAATGATAGTATCTTAAACGTAGTTGTACCGAATCGGTTTGTACTCGGTGCGCCATATATCAAAATAATTTTTCATTCTTCCGGCAAAATATTTAGATTTTTCTGAGTAAATTCTCCTGCCGATAAATTTAGCCTCTCTGAGCAAATCAATCAAACGTTTATCTATAAAAATAATAAGTTCCCTATTATGAAAATCACTTTCAAATTTATCTTCATTATTAATTATTTCCTGTTTTAAGAGGAAAAGATCATTTGCATCTCCAAGAATATCGGAAAGTTTGCCCAGCATCTCGACAAGAGGGCTCATTATTTCAGGCCAAATATTGCTTAAAATTCTCATGGCGTACCATAAATCTTTTACCCTTTTTCTCCATTCATGAACATTTTCCTTTATAGCATCTTCCAAAACTTTTCTCATTTGCACTTGCCCCTTTTCATAAATTCTTTGCAAATCGTGGTAAACCAGTTTAAAGTTGTCGCCGGAAAAAGGATAATCAAAAATACGACTGCGAGCCAGTAAAAGTTCGGTTGATAAAGTATTAATTACTCCATCAGAAGTGCCAGTGCTTGTGCTGATTTGTTCATGCCTGGTTGCCAGAAAATTTTTAAAAGAAGAAAAATCTAGCTTTTCATAATCGAAATCTAAGTTTTTAATCAATTTATCAAATGTAAAAATGAGCACAGTGCTGTCTCTCAAGGCAGAAAGAGTTCGTCCTGCATCACGATAAAATGTATTTTCAGATTGGAAATATTCATTACCCAACTTCGTCCGAACAAGTCTTAAAACTGTACGGATTTTTTTGAAGTTTTTCCTCGCATCGTGTATCTCCTCATTTTTAACACCGCTCTCTTTAGAAATATCGAATATGGATTTATCAATGCGCTCTAAAATAATACGTTTTAAGCCAAAGCTGAGAGTTTCGTTATTTTCTAACCGGTAGCTCATTCAACAAATATAATTTAGTATTAATATCGGTTTATCAATTTGAAAGTTAAATAATTTTTCAACAAGTTGTTATTCAGCTATGTAGTCACAAATAGATTTATTTTAAACTATATTTACAATGTAATATTTACTTTTCAATATTTGCTAGAAGTGCCGTGGCTGAAACAAAAAACGCTAATTCATATTTAAATATTAGGCTGGCTGAAGTCGATCTTTTTCAAAAACTTAATGGTACGTCAGCTGATGAAATTGAAATTAATGGCAAGTCAATTCCAAGATATACAAATGAATTCTGGACCTCAAAACAAAGACAAAACAATCCGCTGCACGAAATTTCATACCGTGCTTGCTTTAAAGCAGAATTGCCCAGATTTTTTATAAATCTATTTACTAAAAAAAGTGATACAGTTTACGATCCTTTTGCTGGAAGAGGAACAACTATAATTGAATCAGCACTTTTAGGAAGAAATATAATTTCGAATGATATAAACCCATTAAGTAGAATTCTATCAGAGCCGAGACTTTCAGTTCCTAGCCTAACAGAAGTGGAAGATAGATTGGGAAAGATCAAATTTAGCAAACATGCAAAAGCAGAAATTGATCTTTCGATGTTTTTTCACCCAGAAACTGAAGCAGAGATAGTTTCGTTGAAAAATTACTTAATAGAAAAAAAGGAACGTAAGAAAGAAGATGATATTGATAGTTGGATTAGAATGGTTGGAACTAGCAGGCTAACGGGACATTCAAAAAACTTTTTTTCGGTTTACACTCTTCCCCCAAACCAGGCTATCTCACCCGAGAGACAAAAAAAAATAAACAAAGAAAGAAATCAAAAACCTGAATATAAAGTTGTAAAAGAAATCATTCTTAAAAAGACTAAGGATTTAATTAAAGGATTAGATTCAGCATTAATTGAGATTTTGAAAAAAGTTAAAAAAAACTCACTTTTTTTGACTGATGATGCTCAAAATACAAACAAAATCAAAACAAACTCAGTGCAGCTTGCTGTTACATCTCCACCATTTCTTGATGTGGTAAATTATAATGATGATAATTGGCTGCGATGCTGGTTCAACAATATTGATACTAAAGAAGTTGCAAATAGAATTACCATAAGTAAAAAGCTTCCTGTTTGGGAGCAAAATATCGGTCAAGTTTTTATTGAACTTTTTAGGATAACGAAAAAATGCGGATGGGTGGCTTTTGAAGTTGGGGAAGTAAGAAAAGGAAAAATAAATCTCGATGAGCACATTGTCCCATTAGGTTTGCAGGCAGGATTTAGCTGTGAAGGAATAATAATCAATCTGCAAACTTTTACAAAAACTGCTAATATATGGGGAATAAAAAACAATCAGATTGGAACAAATACGAATAGAATTGTTTTGTTTAGGAAGTATTAGGTCTATATCTCACTAACAGTGAGGGAAATAACTTGTGCTTGGTTTCCTCTTATTTAAGCTCAAGAATTTTTTCTAAAAAACATCCGCATTTTCAGGGACTTAATTTTTAATATGATCTTGGTTACTTCATCAATACCATCTTCTTCGTTTCAACAAAATCGCCAGTTTGCAGTCTATAAAAATAAATTCCACTCGGTATATCTTCTGCATTCCAGACTGATTCATAGGTACCAGAAGATTTAACACTATTCTCTAATTGAT
>JABDPB010000137.1 GCA_013042995.1 Ignavibacteriaceae bacterium
TATGATCAAATATTTTATCATTCTTCTCTCAGCGCATTAATTGGAGATGTTTTTGACATTTTGTATCCGGGATAAACTCCAGCCAGAAAAGCAGCAACCAGAGAAACGATAAGTGCTTCAATCATAATTGATGGCAGTAAATCGAACTGCATTGTCCAACCGAATGATCTTTTATTTATTATATAAACAAGAATGGCTGCTAAAATATTTCCCAGTGGAAGAGCAAGAAGACCTGCAGTTAATCCCATCAAAACAGTTTGCAGATTTACTATTTTAAAGAGTTGAGTAGGAAGAAATCCGTTTGCCCGAAGAATACCAAGCTCTCTTTTCCTTTCAAGCTGAAGTGACATTAATGAGCTGAGAATACCAACAAAAGCAACAATTACCGAAAGTATTTGTAAAACATTTGCAATGATAAATGTTCTGTCGAATATTTCAACTGACGAATCGCGAAGGAATTTATAAGTTCTAACCAGTAATTGCTGGCCTCCCGTTTCCAGTGATTGAATTTCCTTTTTTACATCTTTAATTGAATGGCCCTCATCAACAAATACTGAAATACCCGAATAACCTCTGGTGTTCCAGTATTTTTGGAAATGGTCGTAATGAATAGTTACTAATCCTTGATCTGATGCATAGTCATAATAAACTCCTGCGATATTGAAATCGCGCATACCTATATCGGTTTTTAATTGTAGTGATGAGCCAACATCGAGTCCGTATTTATAAGCAAACGGTTCTGAAATCAACAGAGCACCATTTTCAAAATTCTTCCAAGCTGTTTCGGGACTTCCTTCTTTAAACTGGAATCCCAAATAACTTTGGGGGCTGAGCCCTGAAGCTATTAAGCGATACCTCTCATCTCCTTGGTACAATTCGAGTTCGCGATAAAAATTTAGCTCTTTTACACCATCCTGCGATTTGATTTTAAGTAAAATTTCTTCAGACAACACAGCATCATTTCTTCTGGAAACAAGGTTGGGAGCGGTAATGAAAATATCTGCATCTAATCTTGCTTCGAGCCAGCTTATCACAGTTCCCCTAAAGCTGCTAATCATTGTGCCAACCCCAACAGTTGCAGCAACGGCGAGGGCTAAAGCAGCAATGGCAATATATGTTCTGCTTATGTTTTGTATTATGGAGCGGGAAGCAATTTTACCTGAAATTCCAAAAAGTGATTTGTAGAATGGCGAAAATATTTTTTCAACAAGAATAATAACTAACGGTGTGAGCAGGGCAAAACCAACGATGATTGGTAGTATCCCCAAATAACTTAACCAAATATTTTTAGAGGGAATAAGCAGAATTAATGTCCCGGCTATCAATGAAATTACTCCAACCATACTCATCATAGGCACTTTTTTAAGCAGGTTAGTTTCCTGCTCAGATCGAATCATTGCAGATCGTGGATGTACCATTGAGGCTTCTTTAGCTGGTTTTAATGCAGATAGAAGGGTTGCAACTATACCAAGCCCAATACCCTTTATGATTATCAGGGGTGAGATATAAATTTCTCTTACATTTACAACATAATACAGGTCATTTATTGTTTGTGATATGAAAATTATAAGATACTTTGAGATAAGATAACCTAGAACAAATCCTAATACGGTACCGATTGTTCCTACAATAAAAGCTTCCCTGAGAATGATACTGGATATTTGTTGTGAAGTGACTCCGATAGAACGAAGAGTCCCTATCAATACTTTTCTTTGCACAACCGAAAATGTCATTGTGTTGTAGATAAGAAATAGTCCCACAATCAATGCAAGGAGACTTAGTGAGTTTAAATTGATATTGAATGCCTCAAGCATTTGCTCTGCTGTTTGAGAGCGTGAGCCGGATTTTTGAAGCTCGAATCCATCAGGCAAAAGACTTTTTATTCTGTCCTCTTCTTCTTCGTTGGTTATTATCAAATCAATATAGTCTATTTTGTTTTTCTTCTCTGTTAGCTCCTGTGCAGATGCAATGTCGGTAATAAATATATTCTCTAATGTTGATTTGTTTTGATCATCAGTTGTTATTAGTCCGATGATATGAAGATATTTCTCCTTTCCATTGATAAGAACTTTAATTGAGTCATTGACACTCTTATCTAATTCTTCTAAACCTTCTTCAGATAGAATGATTGAATTTGGCTCAGTCAAAAAATCTTTTAATTCTCCATCAATCAATACTCCGGTTTGAGATAAATAATTTCTGAATGGACGTTCGGCAAAAAAATCAACACCCAGCAGCCTGAATATTTTCTTGTTTGGCTCTGGAAGGCTCACGAATGATTCGATTATTGGCGCTATGTTTCTTATTCCTTTTTCAACCCTCAAGTAGGTATAGTAGGAATTATCAATACCCTCTGATGTTCCAATTATTTGATGGGTCGTTTTTCCTGCAACAGCATCCATCGAAAGATTAAATGCTTTTGAAGAACTGTGGTTTGCAATATCAATAGAAACAACAATAGCCACACCCATAGCGATACCAAGCAATGATAATCCAAATTGCCAGGGGTGTTTTATTAAATATCTTAAACTGGATTTTGTAAGACTATTCAAAAAACGATTCCTTCTTCATATCATTCAGCCTGCCCTCTCTAAGAGAAAAAATTCTGTCTGCCAATCCAATTACATCTCTGCTATGTGTAACCATGATCATTGTCTTTCCTTTTTTCTTCACAACCCTATCCAGCAAATCTATTATTTGAAGGCTTGTTTCGTAATCAAGGTTTCCGGTTGGTTCATCCGCAAGTATTATATCAGGGTCATGAATAAGTGCACGTGCAATTGCTATTCTTTGCTGTTCGCCGCCGGACAGTTTATCGGGGTAAGTATTTGATCTTTCGAGAAGTTCCAATTCTGTTAGAATAGAAATGATCTTTTCATCTTCATTTTTAATCTCACTTAATTCAAGTGGAAGAAGAAGATTTTCTTTTACAGTAAGAGTTGGGATCAAATTAAAAAATTGAAAGATGAATCCAATTTTATTTCTTCGGATAAGTGTCCTTTCTTTTTCATCAAGCTTGGTAATATCAGTTCCACTAATAAACACTTTTCCGCTGTCAGGAGTGTCAATACCGCTTATAATGTTGAGTAGTGTTGATTTTCCCGAACCACTCTTTCCGAAGAGAATTACAATTTCGCCTTTTCTAACGCTTAGATTTAAATTATTGAGAACAATATGCTCTGATTTACCCTCAATATACTTTTTAGAGACCGCCTTTAATTCAAGCATAATACCATTTTAGTTTTTTATTTTATACAAATTAACAAAACTGGTTCAATTATAGTTCTATTATCTAGGTGTGCTATGTGTTGATAAATGGATTGAGGTGTTTTCCATTCAGTGAACGAAGGCAACAAAATTATTTATTGCTCTGAGAATAATTGTCTGAGAAATGCTTAAAAGGGTCTTGCTTTTTGGTTCAACCAGGTATCTGCTGTGGTTTGTGCTTCAACATTTCATTCTTTAAGGTGAAATATCTGATCCCTGCCAAAAACCATATGCTGAATGAGAATATTCCACTAACCAGCCATAAATCAGGATTCCATATTTCCACCAGATTTGCAACTATAAATGCGAATAAAAATGATGTTAAAATAAGTTCAATAAACTGTAAAATTTTCATTGATTTCATATTTATTATTTTCCTAAATAAACACTGATATCTTGTTCTGAGTTCAAATATAAGAGCAAATTTTGTAGAAAGTGTACCTGTGCTCCTTTAACAAATTAAATATCAAGAATAATTCAACTGCTATAAGAAATAATATTCTATTATTTTTTTTTATAGGTTTAATATCCAATCAACTACAAATTCTAGGTAGTCTGATCTTATCCATTTTGTCTCTGCACTAAATAAAGCATGGCCTGAATCCTGATATAATTTCAAAGTAAGTGGTATATCTTTATTTGTTTCTAATAGTTTTTTAATTGCTTCCTCTGATTGTTTAACTGGCACATTTTCCATTTCATCATTTTCAGCTAAAATCTTCAAAGTTGATGTTTTAGATTTTTGCATAAGTAATACTGGATCAAATTCTCCATTCTTTTCCCACCAAATTTCTCTTTTACTTTTTGCTCGTTTTGTGAACACAAGCGCAAGTGGTTCTGCTAAAAAACCTGGGACACCGCTGTTAACAATATCATTTTTTATTTCGTGCTTTATTTGTTCATTTGGTGTGGTAGCAGAACTTACAATATCGATTATAAAATCTACTCTTTCTGATTTATGTGCCACCAGATGACTAATCCATCCACCCTGGCTTAGGCCTAAAACTCCGATTTTATAATATGATATATATGAATCTCTTTCAAGAAATTGAATTGCTGAAATTGCATCTTCGGCAAAATCGTTAAATGATGCTGTGTGCCATTCACCAAATGATTTACCACAACCTCTTTTGTCCGGCAACAAAACAGTAATGCCGTGTCTTGCCAGGTAATCTGCTTGATACATATACCAAAAATTATCCCTGTCGCTTAATCCCGATCCATGAATAAATATAACAGCTATATTTTTTTTAGTATATGGTTGCAGCAAAAGGCCGGATAGTTTTATATCACCATTATAATAATTTACTTCCCTTTGATTGTAATAGAGACTATCCTGTTTGATAGCTTCGAATCTTGTCTTTTTGCCGTTGAACTCAAGGAAATATTTTGAACTTGAAGCACTCCATTCAAAAATGGCTTCAATAGTATTTGTATCTCCATTAGTATCGAAATTATCTTCTGAAAGTGGGGAAAGACGAAAACTCTTTAAGTTTACTCTCAAAGAATCAAAATAATTTAATTGAAGTCCCGTTTTAGCTCCCCAGGTTACTTGATAATATAGTCCGTCAGTGGTTTTATACCATCCAACCTTCGAGTCCAAATTGAATGTGGGCTTTTCGGTAACATAATTATACTTTATTTCTTCTTGACCAGGCGGGATAAAGTATAGTCCTAATATTGCGATTACTATCAGTGAAAGCAGGACCAAGGCAGTTTTTAGGATTTTTTTTATCATTTTGGTCTTGTGTTTATTTATGCTCAATGATGTTAATCTTTTCTATGTTTTTCAATGACTCTGTGAAAATTTTTTCATCATTTAAGTAAAATCTAAAATAATCCGTCACTAATTGTCTCGAAATTCTAAGTCCTTCAGAAGCATCGATTACATAATTAAAATATGATGGGTATATGTATGGATTATCTGTTACCGAATTATGTCCAAAATCTTTTAGCTCAATCATGTAAACAGTATTGCTCCTGTTATTGGTCAAGTTATTGTAGTTTTCAATAGCATATGGCAGAGTTCCACTACTGCATAACATTACAATGGGAATTGAGATTTCACCATTGAATCTTACTTTTCTTGGTGGAATACCTTCCATTGAAATATACGCTCGTACATTTTCTTTTTTTGATGCGAATTCCCCTGCTATTCTTCCACCGAGAGAATGTCCAAAAATTCCAATATTCTGTAAATTAATTCTATTAGTGAATCGATTGTTGATATCAGAATCATTTAGTTCGGCAACTTTTTTAAGAGCTAAGTTCAAGTCCTGATTGCCCATTGCTGTTGGCTTTTCAAAAAATTCATCAACCTTCTCATAAGGTCCTGACATCATTCCTTTTGGCGGCTTATATTTAGATGAGGGCTTTACTACTAAACCATCTTTATAAATTGTATATCCTATTTCCGGCATATCTATCGAGGCAACAATAAATCCATGACTTGCTAAGTCTTCTGTTAGTGTTGAATAGAGATACCTTTCCGTTCCTCTACCCGGACTTATAAAAATTAGGGGAGCGCTCTTTAGTTCAGTTGTAAAGGAGGGTCGTAAATAGCTGTTTGATTTCACATTTTTATAATCATTTGAGAGAGCTGAATATGGTGCAATTACGTCACCTGAATCTATTACGGCGGGATACCATATTTGAACGATAATAGTTCTTTTGTCTCCAATATGGGATGAGTATTGTAATTCTCTAGTGTCATCCGTCCATTCGTACACAATTGTGCCTACTGAGAATTTACCAGTTGGTTTCATCAGTTTAACAGAATCAGTCTGGGAGTAAACTTGAACGGAGAGGATAATTATTAATAGATTAAGCAAATAAACAGGATTCATTTTCAATTAGACTTTTTGTGATTGAAGTATTACAGTTTGTGCATTACACATTCTGCTCATAGCATTATTTTTTTATTCCGTCAAAAGAATTTCCATCATTATTTTCCCAAATCATTTTTGTTATTGTATTATTTTTATCTTCCTCAAATTTTATATATGCATAAAGTGTTCGGTTGAAGAATCTTCCATCTTGTAAAGGAACCAATTCTGAATAAGCCCCTTGATT
Organism: Ignavibacteriaceae bacterium; assembly: GCA_013042995.1. Classification (GTDB taxonomy): domain Bacteria; phylum Bacteroidota; class Ignavibacteria; order Ignavibacteriales; family Ignavibacteriaceae; genus IGN2. Next base: position 6,340 of record JABDPB010000137.1, read on the forward strand.
AGCCCTCGCTTGTAATCGTCCATCAACAAATTCAACGTATACAGTAAAGCTTGGTCCAAATGAATAAGCTCCTGGAATATTCTTAACATTAGGGGGATAATCAGTTGCGGGGGGAACATTCTTTGCGCTGGTTTGATATTCTTGATTGAAAACTATAGCCGCAATATCTCTTCTTAAAAAGTCAGCAACTCCTGTTTGGATATTTCCAGTTATTATTATGTTCACATTATCTTCCTTGTAATGCAAATAATCAGCTATATATCCTGCAATGCGTCCATCGTGCCCAAAAACTTCCTTACCGAAGGATTTATATACAGATATTCCATATCCATATGCATTACCATAATTCTTGAAAAATTTTTGATATGAAGTTTCACTTAATAATGATCTTTCTTTAAGACTATTTATCCAAATAAGCAAATCTTTGGGAGAAGAGTAAAGGGAGCCGGCGCCTTTTGTTAAATAATCAATATCATTAGTTTGCACAAGATTATTGTAGCCTAAAGGATCGTAACCGACAGAAAGATTTTTTACTACTTTATTTTTACTACTGCTACCAGATGAGTTCATACCCAATTCACTAAATATAGAATGGGATATATATTCTTCATAGGTCTCACCGCTCACATCCTCAATTATTTTTGCCAGAATAACATAGCCGCCATTCGAATAAAGATATTGCTGGCCGGGCTCAAAGTAGGGCCCTTCTTCCAGTACCATATCAACTATTTCTGTAAAACCCACACCATCACAGGGAAAAGCGTAAAAATCCGGAAGGTCATAAATATCTATTATACCCGATGTGTGTGTGAGCAGATGATGAATGGTTAGATTATTTGAAATTGATTTTTCGGGGAAGTATTTTGTAATCGGATCACTTGTGTTCAACAACCCCCTCTCTTCAAGTAATAAAATTGCTGCTGCCGTAAACTGTTTTGAAATAGATCCAATCTTAAATTTGGTTTCGAGTGTATTAGTAATATTAAACGAAAAATTAGCTTTACCATAACATTCAGAAAATAAAATCGAATCATTTCTTGTTGCAAGCACACATCCGCTGAAATCATTGGTGTTGACATAGGAGAGAACGTACGCATCAATCTTTTCAGATATGGTTTGTGAAAAGATTGAAGATGCACTTAAGGTTATTATTAAGATTTGCAAGACTTTCAACTTAAACTTCATATGGTTCACCTTCATGATAACTTACTAATTAATTCTATTTACAAACCCCTTTGCCACATTTATTGTCTCATTCACGATACGTTCACCATTAGTATTCATTGAAATGCATACAATCAAATTGTATTCTGGATATATTACAAGCGCATTTCTGCCACCACGACTCCTTCCGCTATGCCATGCATATTTTCTACCCTTTTCATCCGTTGAAAACTCAAGCCCAAATCCGTAGTTAGTTTCTGTTCCGTCCTTAAGCTTCATTGATGAAAATATCATTTCCAAGGTTTTACTATTTACAATTTCACCATTCAACAAAGCCAAATTGAATTTCACAATATCAGATGTTGACGCAGAAAATCCTCCCCCACCAAATTTACAGGTGTTATTAGCATACCGTGCATCATACATGGTTTCTTTCCAGTACTCATAAGGTGCGGCCGCTAATGAATCAAATATATCTGGATTGTCAAGAGTTAAGTTAGTTACTCCGATTGGGTAAAGAATATCTTCATTTATATATTTAATAAATTGTTTCCCTGTTACTTTCTCTATAACCGCACTTAAAAGAACATATCCAAAACTAGTATAATGAATATCTTCACCCGGTGTAAATAATAGTGAATCTGATTGGAAAGATAGAATTGACTCGAATGGAGATGAACAGCGTTCATTTGACACTACCTGCCATTCTCCTTCCCTGTAACTTCTTATTCCGGAGATATGACCTATTAGCTGTCTCGTGGTTATATTGTGTAGATTTTCATTTAGAAAGGGAATGTACGTAACGATTGATCTATCCAGATTTAGTCTACCTTCCTCGGAGAGTTTGGCTGCAGCTATGGCAGTGATATGTTTTGAAAGACTATAAATTCTAAATTTGTGCCAGGATTCCGCTTGGGTAGAATCATCTTTATTTACAAAACCATATCCATTCGCATGAATAATAGAATCCTGCATGCCAACGCAAATAGTTGCACCAACGACATCCTGTCTGAAGATCAGCTCTTCTAATATCTTGTCAGCCTCCTCAATTGGTATTCTAAAGTTATTTTGACCATACAACCCTGATAAGCTGCCTAGAAGGAAAATAATTAGTAAAAACTTTATCATGGTAGAATTTAGGAAACCGATTGATTAAATGAAAAAGTAATTATTCTTATTTCAACAAGATCATTTTCTTTGTTTCAGAAAATCCACCCGCGCTCAACTTGAAGAAGTATATTCCACTAGGCAAGCTTGAAGCTTCAAAATTAATTTTATAATTCCCTGCAGGTTGAAGTTTGTTGACCAAAGTTATTACTCTCTTTCCCAAAGCATTATAGACTATTAATAATACCGGCGATTTTTCTTTAATTGAGTATTCTATAGTTGTAGACGGATTAAAAGGATTGGGAAAATTTTGCTCTAGTTTATATTCTTGCGGAAGAGATTCATTCCTAGATGAAGTAACTGAACCAACTGTAAAGGTACCCTCATTGCTGAATTCGGAACCGGCCATTGCTCCATCAATAGCTTGAACTGCCCAATAATAATTGCCATCTTCAAGGTTTAATATTTCCCAACTAGATTTGAAATTCGTGTTTCCCAGTGCGAGAAGCTTTCTAAAACCATTGTTTTCATCCGCCATTGGATTTAGAATATCCGACCCTCCTGGCGCTGTTCCTATTCGCAAATTATAAGTTAAAGAACTTTGTGGTGTATGATCATCTGACGATACAATCCATTCGCACAATACATCAGAGCCGTTAACAAAAGCATTGGATATTATTGGTTTGGTCGGCGCATTATTAGGAACATTTAGATTGTTTTTGTATATCCTTGTAATATATTCACCGAAGGTATTTGAGGTATCAGTTCCGCAAATAGCAATGTCCAAATCACCGTCGTTATCATAATCTGCCCACTTTGCATCACCGGTACGTACCGGAACCAATTCATCATTTAGTGCAGTAAACTCAAAATTACCTTCATTTCTGAGAATGGAAGTTATTCTAGTGGCAAGAATCCCGATTTGACCTGACAATAATAAATCAACATCACCATCGTTGTCGTAATCGCCCCAATCGAAAGAGGGCAAACTCACTTGTGCTAGTACAGAATCCGGCAAGGGTATTTCCACAAAGCTTCCTGCATCATTTCTATAAAGCTTTGTCCTTGTCGCTGCAATGCCCCCCTCCTGTCCACCAACAACAAAATCAACATCTCCATCGTTATCAACATCTGCCCATGCAATTTTGGATCTCAGAACCCCTAGAAAATTTGATGGGTTCTGAACGAACTGGCCATTTTGGTTTTCGTAAAGTACAGTTATGTACCCATTACTCAATTCCAGTCCGGTTATTATTAGATCAAAGTCTCCGTCATTATCATAATCCGCAAATTCACTGCCGCCATATGTGATGCCAGTGATGGAGGTATCATCTCTGGTGAATCCGCCGTTTTGATCGTTGGTGAACAATATTGAAACAGGATCAAGATCTGGGAAAGAAAGATCCTGATCTCCGGAAAGAAATATGTCAAGAAATCCATCATTATTTATATCGGCCCAGGAAGCGTTTGGATAATCAAGCGAATCCAAAATAATGCTTTTGTAAAAAGTTCCGGCACTATCTTTCTCCCAAATCTCGGTCACCGCAGAGTAACCGATATTTATCTCTACCCTTCCACTTATTAGTATATCAAGACTGCTATCATTATTGTAATCTCCCCACAAAGCAGTACCACTTTCAGTTCCGGTTATTGATGAATCGACTAGTGTGAACTGATCGTTCCCATCATTTCTATAAATTATAGTTGCAGGATCACTATTATTAAAATTAGCAGTGTCTCCAACAAACTTAGAACCACTTGTTAATATATCTAAATCTCCATCGTTGTCGTAATCGCCCCAATCGATGGACGCGTACCTCATTGGTTTTAGATTTGCTTCTATCTGAGTGAAAGATTGGGAATAATTATTGATGTTTAGTAATAAACTAACAATGATTACAAAAATAGAGTTTTTCATAGGATAGGCCCCAGTTTTTAATTAAGATTGATTTTACCTAATTAATATCATCTTTTTCGTCTCATAATAATTTCCCGCAGTTAACTTATAAAAGTATACACCGCTAGTAAATGAAGAAGCATCAAATCTGACTGTATAAGCACCTGCAGGGTTGAACTCATTCACAAGTGTTACTACTTCATTTCCTAAAACATCATAAACTTTTAAGGAGACCAAAGACTTTTCCCTTATTGAATACTTGATGGTCGTAGAGGGGTTAAAAGGGTTTGGATA
>JABDPB010000140.1 GCA_013042995.1 Ignavibacteriaceae bacterium
TCTGTTTCTGCTCCGCGTGTTGATACTTTAACATATGAGAAAGAAGTGCTTCCTTTTATAACATTAGTTTCCACAAAAAGTCCGTCCCAAGTCATTTCATTTTATAAAGGCAAATTATCATCTGCTAATGGCTGGAGCTATAGCGAAGAATTAAAAACATTTGTAAAGGGAAACTTGCAATCTGCATTAACTGGATTTGTACCTGCAGTAGCAATTAGAGAAGAAAATGGCGAAAATTTTGATTTAGTTCATGTAGATGCAAATCTCAAGAAAAAATTGAAATCGAGAATCGAAATAACTTATCAGCCATCTAATAAAAAAGATAAATAATTTTTAATTCCAGAGATTAAGTTAACCAACCTTTATGCCCGATAAAAAATCATTTCGCGATGATATTCTTGATTCCATTGAAGAAGGATTGCTTACGGTTGATAAAAGCTTCAAAGTAAACTTTTTCAACAGAGCGGCTGAGCAAATTACAGGTTACAAACGTGAGGAAGTGCTGGGTCAATTCTGCAAGTATGTCTTCAAATGTGAGATGTGCGAAACTAAGTGTCCGATTGGAATTATACTAGAAACAGGAAACGGTCTTTACGATTTTCGCTCTAGCATAGAAGTTAAAGATGGTTCACGAAAACAGGTAAAACTAAATGCTGCAATACTTAAAAATGGCGATAAAGATCCAGTTGGCGGAGTAATTTCATTCCGAGATTTATCGGAGCTTGAAGCACTTAAAAAAGATCTTTCTTCAACATCAAGTTTTTACGGTATAATTGGACACGGTAAAGAAATGCAGGAAATTTTTAAACTGATTCAGGAAATTTCTGATTCTGATACTACTGTGCTAATTCAAGGTGAATCAGGCACCGGGAAGGAATTGATTGCAAATGCAATTCAGGCCACCAGCAGACGAAAAGCTGAAGCATTTGTAAAAGTTAATTGCTCTGTGTTTCCTGAAAATCTTTTAGCAAGCGAGCTTTTTGGACATATTAAAGGATCATTTACAGATGCTGTAAAAGATAGACCGGGCAGATTTGAAATTGCCAATGAAGGAACTATTTTTTTAGATGAAATTGCTGAAATGCCACTGCAAACCCAGGTACAACTATTACGAATTTTACAGGAAGGAACCTTTGAAAGAGTTGGTGAATCAATTACAAGAAAAATAGATGTAAGAGTAATTGCAGCTACTAATCTTGATGTAAACGAAGCAATCAAAAAAAGAAAATTAAGAGAGGATTTATTTTACAGACTTAACGTTATTCCTATTTTAATTCCACCATTGAGGGAAAGAGTTGAAGACATACCATATCTCGTAAAACACTTTATTACAGATTACTCAAGACTTTATAAAAAAGAAACAGAGGATATTTCGAATGAATCCCTTCAGCTCTTAATTAACTACACTTGGCCAGGTAATGTTCGCGAGCTTGAAAATGTAATTGAATATGCTGTTGTTCGGTCAAAAGTAACTACAATTGAAATTGAAAATCTTCCGTTGAACATATCAAGTTCGACCGAAGCAAATAAAGAAATTGTAAAAGAATTTAAAAGAGAAAACCCTTCAGAATTAATCCAGCTTTTAGAAAAGAATAAATGGAACAAGACTAAAGTTGCTGAAGAACTTGGAATAGGCAGAACCACCCTTTGGCGAATGTTAAAGAAGCTCGAAAAAAGCTAATCTATTGTTTCAATCAACACTCTGAAACGCATCGTTTCAATTTTATATAACCGTTTATAATAGAATAAGTTAATAAACTGGTTGCACTTTCTATTGTTTCAATTGAAACAGTCTGTTCCTCGCCATTTGTTAAAATTTCGTTAATATTAACAATTATTAGTTGGCAGACAAATTGTCAATGTATATTGCTATGTATAGCGAAATGTTAGGAAATAAATATTTTTTAGCCCGCAACTACCAAGGTGCAGCACAGAACCTTCAGTTTGTTTTATCTAAAAATCCAATTAATAAGTCAGCAAGAAAGAAAATAATCATCTGCTACACGCAAACAGGTGAAATTGAAAAAGCGTTTGATAATTTTTATACACTGGTAAAAGAGGATATCCATTTTATTATTGATACAGATCCGGTTGCAGATGATTGTCCTTGCCCGGATTTAGTTGCCAAGTATGGAAAAGTATATCGCTATGAAAAAAAATCTTATGATCTGAAATTGATGCTAGGAATGCTTTGGTTGTACTGCGATGTATATAAATCTTGGGAAATTTTTGATGAACTAAACTCAAACAATGATCATGACTTTAAACTAAAAGAGGTTTTATCGTTAATTGAACAAAATAAAAAATCAATAAATAAAAACACAAACTAACTCTATTAAATACGGAGCAATGTATGAAAAAAATAACCTTACTTTTAACAATCTGTTTTGTGATCGGATACGTTTTGCCTTCATTAGGGCAGTTCGAAACCAGTCTTCACAAAACAAGAAATGGAAAACCAACCTGGTATAATTCTGAAAATGGTGGGTTTGAGACCTTAACTAATGTAGCTATTGAGGATCTTGGTTGCGTTGAGTGCCATGATGCAAACGATGCAAATGGAGATCCATATCCGACAAACTACACACCTGATTGTGTTGATTGTCATGCTACAAATACTCCACCACCTCCAGGTCCTGTAACTCAAGATGATTGCTTAGGATGCCATGGCAGGGAAAAAGCAATAATAAACAAGGGTATTGAGGATGTTCATAGAACAGCCGGCAAGGTATGTATGGATTGCCACACTAGCTCAGATCTGCATGGGGATGGAACCGAATATACATCGATGTTTGATCCAGGAGCTATTACGACTGATTGTGAGAATTCCGGTTGCCATGAAGGATTCACTCATCCAGGAAGTCAAGACCCTCACAATGGAGCTTTACACTGTACATCCTGCCATGCTTCAACAAACTTATCTTGTTATAACTGTCATTTTGAAAGCCAGGTGCTAGAACATGTTAAAAGAGCTAAACAGCAGATTACTGGTTTTCAAATTCTCGTTAACAGAGAAAAAGATGGTAAAGTTCATCCTGCAACATTTCAATCTTTGTCTTATGAAGGAAATACATGGATTGCAATGGGTCCTTCTGTTGCGCATACAATAACTAAAACAGGTGCTAGAACATGCTCAGATTGCCACCAAAATTTTGGCGGATCAATTCCGGCGATAGAAGATTGGAATGCTAATGGAGAAATTCAATTTGCAAGCTGGAATTCAAGCGATAGCACATTAAGCTGGCTGCAAGGAATAGTTCCACTACCCGTCGATTATAAAAGGTCATTTAAATTGGATTTTATAACATATAACGGAGATCCAAGTGACCCTCCTGGTCCATCAAAGAATTGGTCTTTTGTTAAAGGTGAAGCAGATGGATTCCAACTTCTGTATGCAACACCTCTTACAACTACTCAAATGGGTAAACTTGGTATGGATACAAATCTTGTTAGTGTAAGGCCGTTAACCGGAGAGCTTCCTGAAGGTTATAGCCTATCTCAAAATTATCCAAACCCATTTAATCCAACTACTATGATAAGATTTTCTGTTCCTGAGAGAAGCCACATAGAACTAGTGGTATATGATGCATTGGGCGACCACGTAGAAACACTGGTAAATGGGGAACAAGAGGCTGGAGCTTACGAAGTAGAATTTAATGCAAGGGGACTTGCTTCCGGAGTTTATTTCTATCAAATTAAGTCAAATTCTTATACAGCAACTAAAAAACTTGTTTTGATGAAGTAATTCATAGACTCACTCCCCCCTCTTACAAAATGGACGCAAATTATTGCGTCCATTTTATTTTCAGGTAGATTGTTACTGCCATTTTTGTCGCAGATTGTAACATTTACCGATTATTAGTATTAGTAAAATTATTTGTCAAAGTTAAAAGTAAATATTACTATCAGCACGTCATTATTTGATGGCATTATACTTGTTTTTTATAACAAAACTTGTAAAAAAAGAAAATTCAAAATAGAAAGGAGACTTTTTAACAATGGGTCTTACAGAAATTATGGTAATTGGTTTTTTAGCTGTTCTTGGATTTTTAGCATTTACTAATTCAAGAAAGGTCTCCCAGGAATTAAAAAAATTGGGCGCAAATAAGTAGTTAATATATACGTGGGAATAGAGATCAAATCAGTTTTTGGTTTGATCTCTTTTTTTTAAAGTTATTGTTTCATCTTCAACTCCGACAACAACTAAATCTGCAATTTTGTTGAATAGGCCAGTTTCAACAACTCCTGTCATTGATTTTAATAACCTCTCCGTCTCAACTACATTCTCTATAGTAATTAACTTCAGATCAATAATGAAATTACCGTTATCTGTAACAAATTTTTTCCCTTCTTTCATTCTGAACTGAGGATTTAATTTCATATCTGCAAAATTGTTGTAAATTTTTTCGGAGCCAAATTTTATTACTTCAATTGGAAGAGGAAACTTACCGAGTTTTTTAACAAGTTTTGATGAATCAACAATCCAAATATTTTGTTCCGAATTTTTAGCTACTATTTTTTCATATAGCAAAGCCCCGCCACCTCCTTTTATTCCGTCCAGATTTTCGTCTACTTCATCCGCACCATCTATGGTTAAATCAATCATCGCAACTTTATTTAAATCAAAAACTTCAATACCAAGTAAAGAGGCAAGATGCGTAGTTGAACTTGAAGTGGAAACAGCTTTGATTCTTAATCCCCCTTTCACTTTTTCAGCGAGTTCATTTATTAAAAATGCAACGGTTGAACCTGTTCCAAGTCCTATAGTCATTCCATCTTTAACAAATTCGACTGCTTTTTGTGCTGCTATTTGTTTTTCTATCATATTCCTTTAAAAGTAATTAATAATACCTGTTTAAAAAATCATTTATTTAAATTTAGCAAACAAATTTTAGGGAGAAATAAAATGCATCACTTCGATCCTAGCACAGAACTACAGGATTACCTTGTATTTGGAGAGTACGGGGGAGTAAATCCATCAATAACAGACTCATCAACATATACTTTTTTGAGTCCAGAAAGAATGAAAGAGTTATTTGATCATGAAGTTGAGGGTTGTTTTCTTTACTCACGTCACTGGAATCCAACAAACAAACATCTTGCAGATGCACTTGCAAAACTAGAGGACAGTGAAGCGGCAATTGTAACTGGGTCCGGTATGTCTGCGATTGCTTGTGCAATTTTGCAAATCTGTGATTCGGGGGATGAGTTTATTTCAAGCCGTACTATCTATGGCGGAACTTATGCATTGTTCAAAAATCTACTGCCAAGATTTGGTATAAAGATTAAGTTTGTTAATACACAAGACCTTAATGCAGTAAAGAAATCAATCACAAAAAAAACTAAAATAATTTATTGTGAATCGATTAGTAATCCATTGTTAGAGATAGCAGACATTCCTGCTCTTAGTGAACTTGCGAATAAAAATAAAATAAAGCTGATGATTGATAATACTTTCAGCCCGATATTAATAAGTCCAATTCATCTTGGAGCTCATATTGTAATTCACAGCCTTACAAAGTTCATTAATGGAACAAGTGATTGTGTAGCCGGATGTATTTGTAGCAGTTCCGAATTTATTAATCAATTGATGGATATAAATTTGGGAACAGCTATGCTTTTAGGACCTGTTTTGGACAGCCATAGAGCTGCAAGTATTCTGAAAAATCTGCACTCACTTCACATAAGAGTTGAAAAGCACAGCAAAAATGCTTTATACCTAGCCGAAAATTTAGAACGACTTGGAGTTAAAGTTTATTATCCTGGTCTTCCATCCCACAACGGACATAAACTGATAAACAAATTAATGAATGAAGGATTTGGCTATGGCGGTATGCTTGCAATTGATGCTGGTGATGAAGAAACTGCAGATAAATTAATGAAAAAAATGCAGGTTGAAAAAGTTGGTTACCTTGCTGTGAGTCTTGGTTATTTTAAAACATTGTTCAGTTCGCCGGGACACAGTACATCATCTGAAATTCCAAAAGAAGAACAGGAAAAAATGGGTCTAAGTGAAGGACTGATAAGAATCTCAATTGGCTTAGATAACAACATTCACAAAACATTTGAACGGTTTAAAAAGTGTCTCTTGGAGGTTGGTTTATTAATAAAATAGACTCGAGTGATGGTACTTATTTTTTGAATAACCAAATAATATGACTGATGCCCAGACTGATAATTATTATGGATGTAATCGTAATACAAATTTTGAAGTTTTTCTTTTTAGTGATTATATCACCAGGTGATTTTCCGATTTGGGGTTTTATTAACTATGGATAAAGCAATTAAGCAAGTAAAGACAATATCCCCAGCATAATTAGTATTATCCGAATAATTTAAAATTGATTATTTTTAATATACCTTTTATAAAGAACCAGAAAAGAAATAATCATAAAAAAAGATCCGAATAAGACATCCGAAGGGTAGTGCGCACCGATTACCACTCTGCTAACTGCAATTGACATAGCCAGAATTAGTATTAAACCCAAGGTAATTGATTTTATTAAACAATTTTTATTTAAAAATAATAAAAAAAGTGGAAGCAGCATCCAGGCCATTGCAGCGTGACCGGAGGGAAACGATTGGTTTCCGTTTAAGCCGTTTGCAATATACCACTCAGTAAAATTTGAATTTAGTATATCCAAATCCCTGTAACGAATCCTTCCCCAGAGAATTTTTATTATTTGATTTGAAAGTACATACCCGAAAAGAGCCATTCCCAAAATGATTTTTGAAATGAGAATTAACCTCGGTGAAAAATTTAAATCTTGATTTCTAAAAAACAGTATTGCAGCCGCACCCAAAACAAAAAATACAATCAGCAAAAAAGGTGTGTAGTAGAAAAAAGAATTACTTGAGCCTGAAAAGATGGAAATGAAAATAAAGCTTATGTACAGTAGAATTAAAGAGAGAGTAAGCACTAAAAGAATTTGTGTGCTTGCATATTTGAATGCCGAAGAACTTTTAAATTGGATGCTGAAAATTAAAATCCCAAAAATAATTACAACTGCACCAGGCATCTCACCGTACTGTTCCAATAATCCTGCCCATTCAGATTGCTGATTTACAATCGCCTCTGACAAACTTAAATCGTTAAGTGCAAAGAATCCTGCAATTACACTGACGACAAATACAATGACAACAATGAGAGTATCAATATTCTTCAATTGAAAGTAAAGCTCTTTACACTTTTTATTAATAAAGAAAAATAGATTGATTACTCAATTATAACAAACTATTTTTAACAATTAAATAACTTTTCACACTAAATTTTTTAGCTATTATATTCGTTTATGACTTCTATCATTTCAAAATATTTTCATTGGCTTCAAAAAGATAATCCCACTGGCGAAGTGGAACGCTATCCAGAAATTGATGAAAAAGGTAAAACATCTTTAAAAGGAATTTACATTGCTGGCGATCTAACAGGAATACCGCTCTTGAAACTTGCCGCGGAAGGCGGTAAAAACACTGTAGATACAATTTTGAAAGATGAAAATTTTAGCAAAGCACAAGAACAAAAAATCGATAAAAATATTTATGATCTGATGATAGTAGGTGCTGGTCCAGCAGGAATATCTGCGGGAATTGAAGCATCGAAACAAAATTTGAAATTTAAAATTTTAGAAGCCACACAGCAATTTAGCACGATAATAAACTTTCCAAAAGGAAAACCCATTTATGCTGAACCAGACGATTACAATCAGCAATCAGATTTAAAAATAAAAGATGGGACAAAAGAATCTTTGTTGGATGAGCTTTCCAAACAAGTAGAAGGAACTGATCTACCGGTTGAAGAAGATGCACTGGTTGAAAAAATTGAGAAGAAAGGGGACCATTTAGAGCTAATAACTCCGAAGAAAAATTATAAAGCACTCAGAGTAATTCTTGCAATTGGAAAATCCGGTAATGCCCGAACTTTGGATGTTCCGGGTGAAGAAATACCAAAAGTTTTCAACCGGTTATTCGATCCTGCCGACGCAGAGGGGCATGATGTATTAGTTGTTGGCGGCGGTGATTCTGCTTTGGAAACTGCAATTGCTACAGCAGAATATGCAAACTCAGTTAAGATCTCTTACCGGAAACCCGATTTTTCCAGACCAAAAGAAGGCAATGTTGAAAAACTTGAACAGCTTATTTCTACAGGTAAAATTAAGCTGATGATGGAAAGTAACGTGAAAGAAATCAAGGAAGACTCAGTTGTGTTGATTGATAAAGATAAAAATGAAGTTGAAATTAAAAACTCGATGCTCTTCACAATGATAGGCAGAGAACTGCCGACAGAATTCTTTAAAAGAAGCAATATTAAAATGGAGGGAGAATGGTCTCTCACTTCAAAACTCCAGTTCGCACTTTTAATTCTTGTAGCGGGAGTAATTTATTTCGGCAAAAGCAGTGCAGATTTTTACAAGCAACTGTTAGGTCAGTTCGAATCATTCACTGAAATATTGGGTGCAATCTTCACTCCACAATTCTGGGGAAAGTTTCTTTCAATGCCTACGACACTTGCTGCCGCCTTGTTCTCAGAGCAAATCAAAATTTGGAATATTACGAAGTATATTAATGCTGTTGTTGCTTACTTTTGTTTTGTTGCAGTTATTCTGCTGGGATTGTATTTGCTTGTAAAATTCATAAAGAATAATTACAAAACTTTCACTTTCGATTGGAAAACATTTAAATATTCTTACTTTGTTTTTATAGCAGCTTTTTTTGCAATCATCTTTTTTGGTTCGCGCTATTTTGGATTAAACCTGTTTGGCAAATCGCAATCGTTCTGGTATACCGGATTTTACTCACTAACAATATTAATCTTTGGATTGCGAAGAATGAAAATGAAACCAACTCGATATATTAAACTTCAAACGTGGTCCTTAATTTTAATTCAAGCTTTGCCACTTTTTATTTTACCCGAGTTTGTTTTTCCAGCACTTGGAAAAGCAGGACTGCTTGGTGGTAAAGATGGTTTTTGGTTTACACAGGTTTTCCCAGGTGAAAGTTACTGGCGTTCGTACGGTTTTATTCTTGCCTGGCCTTTAAATTTTTCTAATTTGTATAATTCCAACATCACAACATTTTGGCTTTTGTTTAGTTTGCTTCAGACTTTCCTTTTTATTCCGTTAATCATTTACAAATGGGGTAAAGGTGCATACTGCGGATGGATTTGCTCTTGCGGAGCAATGGCAGAAACACTCGGTGACGAATACAGAACACTTGCACCTCACGGACCAAAAGCAAAGAAATGGGAAAACTTCGGACAGTGGGTTTTGCTATTCGCGTTTATAATTACTGCAGTAAAATTAATATCTGTTTTATATAATATTGAGATACCTATCATAAATCAGAGAGTTGGTGAAATTAATGAAGTGCTTCATAAAATCTATTACATAGGAATTGATGTAATTTTTGCAGGGGTACTTGGAGTTGGAGTTTATTTCTTTTTGAGCGGAAGAGTATGGTGCAGGTTTGGCTGCCCGCTTGCAGCATTGATGCATATTTATACAAGATTTTCTAAATACAGAATTTTCTCTGAAAAGAAGAAATGTATTTCCTGCAATATCTGCACGAAGGTTTGCCATATGGGTATTGATGTAATGAACTATGCAAACAAAGGAATTCCAATGAATGATGTTGAATGTGTTCGCTGTTCCGCTTGTGTGGTTAATTGTCCAACAGAGGTTTTATCTTTTGGTGCTCTGACCCAAATGGATACTGACAATAAACTTTATAAAGAAGTTGAAATTAACTATGAGAATAAAGCCGCAAACTGGAGAAGCGGACTTTAGTAAATTCTATTCAAGAGGGAAAATCAAATGAAAATGTTTTTAGGTGAATACAATTCAATTGTTGAAAATGTTGCTGCTGATTTAAATGAAAAGAAAATAGTAAGTCGCATATGGCAAAAAGATCACACAGTCTGGAAAGATGATCCTGAAGAAATATCAAATCGTCTTGGCTGGCTTGATTGCATTGAAGTGACAAAAAAGTCTTTCGATGAAATAAATTCTTTTGTTGAAGAAATAAGGGGTGAAGGTTTTACTAATGCGCTCTTGATGGGAATGGGTGGATCAAGCCTGGCGCCCGAAGTTTTTCGATTAACATTAGGAATAAGTGACGATTATTTGGATTTATCTGTATTAGATAGCACGCATCCAGAACAAATTCTTGAATTTTCTAAAAAACTAAATCCTGAGAAAACACTTTACATTGTTTCCACAAAATCGGGCGGGACCATCGAAACAATTTCATTTATGAAATACTTCTACACAGAGACGGTTAAGAAATTGGGCAGAGAAAATGCAGGAAAACATTTTATCGCAATTACAGATACCGGAAGCGGATTAGAAGCAATGGCAAAAGAACTAAACTTTAATAAAATATTTTTGAATGACCCAAATATCGGAGGAAGATTTTCGGCGCTTTCACTTTTCGGAATTGTTCCCACCGCATTAATCGGAGTTGATATTGAAAAGCTATTGTCTGAGGCAGAAAAGATTGTTGAAGAAAGTAAAATTGTTGATGTTCGAAAAAATAATTCTTCAATGCTCGGTGTCATAATGGGTGCATTGGCAAATAGAGGAATTGATAAATTTACATTTCTAATTTCACCGCAGCTAAAATTTATGGGTGCTTGGCTTGAACAGCTAATTGCCGAAAGTACAGGAAAAGATGGCAATGGAATTTTGCCTGTTGATCTTGAACCTGATTTGACAATTGATGAATATTCAAATGACAGAGTATTTATTTATATAAAATTA
Organism: Ignavibacteriaceae bacterium; assembly: GCA_013042995.1. Taxonomy (GTDB): domain Bacteria; phylum Bacteroidota; class Ignavibacteria; order Ignavibacteriales; family Ignavibacteriaceae; genus IGN2. The sequence goes on from JABDPB010000140.1 coordinate 10,755, forward strand.
AATGATGATTCAACTTTTAAAAAGAAAATAACCGAGCTTAAAAAGTCTGCATTTCCAGTGATCGAAATTGAATTAGAAAAAATTTATAATTTAGGCGGGGAATTTTTAAGATGGGAATTTGCTACTGCAGTTGCTGGATATGTTATGGGAGTCCAGCCATTCGATCAGCCGAATGTTGAGTCTGCAAAAGTTGCTGCACGAAAAATGATGGAGCAGTTTGCTGAAAGCGGTTCACTTCAATCAATCGAACCAGCACTTGTAGATAGTGAAATAAAAGTTTACGGTGATATAAAGTCAACAAATTTGAAAGATGCATTGGAAGAATTTCTTTCTTCCTGTAAAAAAGGAAAAAGCTACATAGCTTTACAGGCTTATCTAAAACCCGAAGAAGAAACATGGAATGCACTGCAGGAATTTCGAACTAATATTCTTTCCAAATATAAAGTTGCTACAACTTTGGGCTTCGGTCCTCGATTTCTTCATTCTACCGGACAATTGCACAAAGGTGATGGCGGAAATGGATTATTCATTCAATTTATTGATGAGCCTTTAGATGATGTTCCAATTCCCAAAACTGCAGGAGAGAAAAAATCTTCAATCTCATTTGGAACTTTGATTAAGGCACAGGCATTGGGGGACAGGCAGGCTTTGATTGATAGTGGAAGAAAAGTTATGCGAATCGATGTTGGGACAAGCATTCCCGACAACATAACAAAGCTCGTAAATTTTATTTAATAAAAGTTTTTGCAGGAATGTTTTCAAGAATACTTGACACGTATATTTCATCATCGTATATTTACGATTAACGATAAAGGAAAATTTGATGGCAGTTTCAAAAGTAGCAGAATTTACACAAGAAGATATTTGGATGGCTGATATAGCTAAAGCTTTGTCCCATCCTGCGCGAATCAGAATATTGAAAATTCTTACTGAAATGAACATCTGTATGTGTGGTGATATTGTTGAGCAGCTTCCTCTTGCACAGGCAACAGTTTCTCAACATCTTAAAGAATTAAAGCGTGTGGTTCTAATTCAGGGAGAAATTGAAGGACCTAAAGTCTGTTATTGTGTAAATGATAAGACTCTTCAAAAAGCAAAAAAAGAACTTGATAAACTTTTTTCACAAGTATGTAATTGTTAATGAAAGGAGAATAGCAATGCAAACATCTGAGGAAATTAAAAAAGTTGTAAAAGAAAAGTACGGAGAAATTGCAGCCAAACAGCAAAAAGGATGCGGCTGCTGCGGCGATACAAACAAAATAATAGATTACTCGATATTTCAGGATGATTACACAAAACTTGAGGGTTATGTTGCAGATGCCGATCTTGGATTAGGCTGCGGTATACCAACTGAATTTGCCGGAATTAATAATGGAGATACGGTAGTTGATCTCGGCAGCGGTGCAGGGAATGATGCTTTTGTTGCACGATCATTTGTTGGCGAAAAGGGCAAAGTTATTGGTTTAGATTTTACACAGGAGATGATTGATAAAGCAAACACAAACAAAGCCAAAGTTGGTTTTAAGAATGTAGAATTTAAGCTTGGCGAAATTGAAAACATGCCATTGGGAAATGATGCCGTTGATGTTGTGATAAGTAACTGTGTACTTAATTTAGTCCCGGATAAAGGAAAAGCCTTTAAAGAAATTCATCGAGTGCTTAAATCCGGTGCTCATTTTTGTGTCTCGGATATCGTTTTAAAGGGTGAACTCCCCGCTGGTTTAAAAAAGTCTGCCGAAATGTATGCAGGCTGTGTTGCTGGTGCATTGCAGCAGGATGATTATTTGGATGCTATTTCAAATGCTGGCTTTGAAAATGTTGAAATTAAAAAAACAAAAGTGATTGAGCTTCCGGATGATGTGCTCAAGGAATTTTTAAGTGAATCTGATATGGAAAATTTCAAAACAAAAAACGTTGGTATTTTTAGTATAACTGTTGTTGGTTATAAGAAATAATATCTGAATTAATTTTGAAAATTTTAATTTTATGTACGGGTAACTCTTGTCGCAGCAAGATAACGGAAGGTTTTCTTAAATCAATTGATGAAAAACTTGAAGTATATTCCGCAGGCACAAAACCTGCAGACAAAGTAAATCCTTTTGCTGTGAAAGCAATGAATGAAATCGGAATTGATATCAGCAACAGTATACCTGAAAATGTTGAAAAATATATAAAGCAAACATTTGATTTTGTAATTACTGTTTGTGATAATGCTAGAGAAAGCTGCCCGATTTTTACCGGTGATGTAAAAATTCAGCTGCACATTCCATTTTATGACCCTGCAGATGCATCAGGGACTGAAGATGAAATTATGCCTATCTACAGAAAAGTCAGGGATGAAATAAAAGAAAGATTCAATATTTTTTATGAAGAGAATATTTTAGATCCTAATTAATAGGGGAACAAATTGCCCGGAAAATCGAGGCTTAAATTTTTAGACCGGTACCTAACATTGTGGATATTCATTGCAATGTTTATTGGCGTTTTTTCAGGTTACCTATTTCCGTCCATTGTAGATTTCTGGAATACTTTTCAATCAGGTACAACTAACATCCCTATTGCAATTGGGTTGATTTTAATGATGTACCCACCGCTTGCAAAAGTAAAGTACGAAGAGCTTGGCAAGGTTTTCCGCGATTGGAAAATATTATTGTTATCTCTCATTCAAAATTGGATTATTGGGCCGATATTGATGTTCTTTTTAGCAATTCTGCTTTTGAGTGATTTGCCGAGTTATATGTATGGACTTATTTTAATTGGACTTGCACGCTGTATTGCAATGGTAATTGTGTGGAATGAACTGGCAAAAGGTGATTCTGAATATGCCGCAGGTCTAGTTGCATTCAACTCAATTTTTCAAGTACTCTTTTTCTCAATATACGCTTATGTGTTCATTACAATTTTGCCCACGTGGTTTGGATTGGAAGGAACTGCTGTTGAAGTTACAATAGGACAGATAGCTGAAAGTGTATTTATTTATTTAGGAATTCCTTTTCTTGCAGGTATAGTTACACGGTTTAGTGTGATAAAAATTAAGAACAAGCAATGGTATGAAACCAAATTTATTCCAAAAATTAGTCCTGTAACGTTATTTGCACTGCTGTTTACAATACTAGTGATGTTTTCTTTGAAGGGTGAATTTATTGTGCAGCTTCCACTAGATGTTGTGCGTATTGCAATACCGCTGCTCATATATTTTGTTGTTATGTTCCTGTTCTCATTTTATATGAGCAAAAAAGTTGGTGCCAATTATGAAAAATCTGCAACACTATCCTTTACGGCAGCAAGCAACAATTTTGAGCTTGCCATTGCGGTTGCTATTGCAGTGTTCGGAATAAACAGTGGTGAAGCTTTTGCTGCTGTTATCGGTCCGTTGGTAGAAGTGCCTGTGTTGATTGGTCTTGTTAATGTTGCTTTTTGGATTCAGAGAAAATATTATCACAATAAAACGTTAATTGAATAATATTGTCAATTATATTCCCCAACTTTAGTATTACTTTATATTAAAAATCAATAATACTCTACTTTACACCCACATCCATCCCACATTTTCTCATAAATTTCCAATCTATTTTGAATAAAATTTTCCGCTTCCTTTTCTGATTTTATTAGTCGAATCAAAAATTCATCATTATCGGTTTTTTCCTGTATCAGTAATTCATCTTTAAAATTTAGAAGACGGATTTTGTCTGAAATGAGAGTTTCTTCCTCCTTTAAAACTTCAGAATTAGAGAGTAATGCCTCTAATTCAGATGCTGAAAGGATTACGTACTTATTTTTCTTTGCATCTTCCATTAAAGTGTCAAGCTTCATTGATTACTTACCAGAAGATGTAATTTGTTTGTAGCGTCGATTTAAAGTTAAAGCAATACCCGCAAACACTGCAGCGCCAATTATTGTAAAAAGCATATCGTATATTGCATCAGTTAGCGGGTCCATTACCTGTATAAATTCACTTCCGTTAAAAACACGTATCTTAACACCGGTAGTAAATGTTGCGAGGTATAAATCAAAAAAATATTCTAAAACTTCCCACACAAGTGCCCATGAAAAAATAAGTGCAACTGAAAAAAGAATTAGAATATTTTTATCCTCAATTCTCTTTTCAAAAATATAGTAAAAGAAAGGACCCACGATTAAAGGTGAGAGTGAGTGAAGAACTTTATCAACATTTTTAACTTTGTAGAATATACCAATAAAAAGCTCGCCAAAAATATTTGTTAGAAACAGACCGAGGATCGAAAAATAAACCCAATTAGGAATTTTTAATTTGTAGTAAATAAAAACTGCAGCAGATAACTCAAACAGCCAAAACATCGATCTGCCCGGACTCTTAAAAAGATCATAAGCAAAAACGAAGAGAATAAAAGCCCATAGTAAGTAAATTATGTAATCGGTTATCTCCTTTTTGTTCTTGTTAGAATTAACGCTAAGATTGTTGGGACGTTTTAAATGGTCTTTTGCTTGATTAAAATCAACTTCTGATTTCAATTTTTGTTCTTGTACTTCTTTAAACATTTGATTACTAAAAGGGATATTTACAATTTTAATAATAAACGAAAACGAAAGGAATAATTAAATTTTTCTAAGCAGTGGCACCACCACAGCTTGAGCCGGCACCTGCAGTACAACCGTAACAGTGTTGTGCAGTTACTATTCGTCTATTTTCAATTTTCTTCATATCGAAATCCTTTATATGATCAGGCGCGCCGTGGTCCATATTCATTTCAAGCATCTGGTTGAAGTCGCAATCGAATAACTGTCCATCCCATCCAACTGAAATAGTAAACTTGCACATAACATTTGTGGCTGCCGAAGGATTAAAAGAATCAACAAGCTTTTGCATATAACTTTCGTAATTTCCAGATTGAACTAGATAATCTAAAAACCGGCTTATAGGCATATTTGTAATTGTGTAAAGATTGTTAAAAACAACACCATGAGTGTTAAACAGCTCACGTTTGTAATCATTTTCCAATCCTTCCTGCGATGGCGGAAGAAATGCTCCAACCGGATTATAAACAAAATTCAAAATAAGTCCCGAGCCCTCTTTTCCAAAACCCAATTCGTTTAAATTTTTTATAGCAGAAATTGACTTATCAAAAACACCATCGCCACGTTGTTTATCTGTAAACGTTTTTTTATAAAATGGTAGTGAAGATACAATCTCACACTTATGATTTGCCATAAATTTCGGTAAGTCCTGGAAGCCACTTTCTTTAAGTATGGTAAGATTTGAACGAACAATTACGTGCCGGTCAAGCTTTTTTATTTCATCAACAAACCATTTAAAGTTAGGATTCAATTCGGGTGCACCGCCTGTTAAATCAACTGTGGGAATATCGGTTTGCTTCAAAATATCAATACAAATTTGCATTGTTTCCTTTGTCATTATCTCTTTTCTGTCAGGACCGGCATCGACGTGGCAGTGTTTGCAGACCTGGTTGCACATTTTTCCAACATTAACTTGCATTATTTCTATATTGCTTGCATGCAATTCACCTTCGCCAACCAACTCATATTTTTCATCGAAATGCGGGAGGTTCGATTCGTTATTAATTATCTTTAACTGTTCATTTGCATTGGCAAGTGATTCCCCGAAGGCTTTCATGCTTTTGTGTCTAACTTCCATTATTACCTTTCCGAAAAAACTTACATCGTTAGTTTAGAGTTTACGTTTTTCATCTGCACACCGTGAACCATAGATGCACCGCCTCTGATTGCGCTGGCCACATGAACTGCTTCAGTCATCTGCTCAAGATCGGCTCCCTTAGAAAGACTTTCCTGTGTGTATGCATCAATACAATACGGGCACTGAACGGCGTGTGCAACAGCAAGTGCAATTAAGGCTTTTTCTCTTTCACTTAGTGCACCGGCTTGAAATACAGCACCGTACCAATCACTGAATTTCTTCCACAATTCAGGTGAGCCTTCACTCATTTTACTGAATTTCGGTAGGTCTTCCGGTTTATAATAGGTCTCCATTAAAATTCCTTTCAACTTTAGAGTAATAAGAGGTTTTCTGAATATGACTTATTAAAGATATTTTAATTTATGGAAGTGTGCAAGAATTATTGAGTGTTTAATTTCCAGTTGTACTTGATAAATTTTATTTCAACCTCATTTTCCTTTAAAAACTTTTTATCATCATCATTCAAAAACATTTTTGCAGTTTCAATTAGAGAACTGTATTCTTGTTCGAAATATTTCTTAAACCATTTAAAGATTGATGACAAGTAAAGTACCTTTGCTTCTCTATCAAGTCTATTTTTTGTTTTATCATTTAAAAATGCCTTTGCATTTTCTTCCAGTTGATGTAAAACAGTTTTAGAAGTATATGCTTTTTTTAATAATTTCGGGCAGCTTACTGCAGCACACACTAATCCAAAGTGTGGCAGAACACTATTTATGGGAAGAACATAATCATATTCCAGTTTATCGAGTGTAATTTCCATTCCTGCAACTGCAAATTTCTTTTTTTTGAAGAAACCTTCAACATCCATAGGAGAATTTATCGGATAATGATTTAAAACATTTTTTATTGTAAGTGCATTGTAAGCATTAATAAAGAATGCAAGTTTTTCAATATTGTTTAATTCGCTAATATCTGCAGAAGCAATTTGGTTTAAATATTTTTCAAAAATTTTATTATTCTGAAACGCTTTGTAATCAATCATTCCTTTATCGTTTACGTTTTCTTTAAGAAGTTTATCTAAAATGGAGTGATCAATTTCGCCCGATTTCGCCGTTGTGCATGCAGTAATTAAAATAATATTAGTGATAATTAAAATGATTCGTTTCATATATTGAGCTTTACTTGTTGTTTAAAAATAATTAACATTGATAGAAACTAGTTGTAAGTAAAATGACAAATTAACTTTTTGATGCAGCTATTGAGCTTCCCTTTTTTACAAGTATTACTCCACTGAAGATGAGTGTCGCTGCAATAAAAACTGTAATAGTTAAAGGTTCATTAAGAATATACCATCCGAGAACTAAAGCAATAACAGGATTAATATAAGCATAAGTTGATACGAGTGACAATGGAAGATGTTTTATTGCATAAATGTACGATGCGTACCCAAATATCGAACCGAAGATGATTAAATAACCTAAAGCAAGAAACCCGTTTTGTGTAAGTTGAAAAACGTTTTGCTCGCCTAGAATAAATCCTAACATTGTCTGAAGCAATCCCGCAATAAGCATTTGAACAGATGCCCCCATAAATGGATCTACATCCACTTGTTTGTATTTCCAATAGATGCTTCCAACAGACCAGGAGATTACGGCGCCCAACAAACAAATTCCGCCGAGGAAAATGTTGAAATCAACTGTTATGTCTAAATCTCTTGTAAAGATGATTAGAGTTCCTATAATTCCTAAAAGTAAACCAATCATAATGATAAAATTAATTTTTGGTCCCTTTGCTGAGATAAATTCCAGTCCAACCATCCAGAATGGGAGTGTGCTAATTATTAAAGCAGTTAAACCGCTTGGTAACCATTGTTCTGCAACTACAACCAAACCGTTTGCAATGCCCAATAACAGAACACCGACAATGGCAAGGTGTTTTAAATCATTTATTCTTGGAAGTGATTTACCTCTTAGGTTGAGCAGAATAATTAATATACCGCCTGCAGCAAGCCATCTGAAGCCGGCAAAGAGCATAGGTGGAAGTTCAGCAACACCCACACGAATTGCTAGATAAGTAGTTCCCCAAATTATACATATTGCAATCCAGGCTATATAAGCACTGAATTTAGGCTTGTCCATTGTTTGAAAAAAGTAGTTGGTTTATAAGATGCGAATATACAATATTCTTGGAAAATTAAATGATATAAAGAATGGGCGGAGTTCCGGTATTACCGGAACCCCATAAGGTTGTTTTAATTTTGATGCTCGTGTTCGGTGCAGCCTGTTGCTTCTTTTTCTTCAAGTTCACCCTTAATAAATTTTTGAACAGCTTCATCTGCGTTTTTTTCATCAGTTACAATTGGCTGAATATTGTTTGCCTTTAAATCCTCAATCATTCTCCAGCCACCCGATTGAAAAATTAAATACTGACAATCCCCAATACCTTCCATCAAACGCCTATGCCCGTGTCCTCCCCCGTGCCCATGTCCTCCATGCTGATGTCCTTCGTGATGCAATCCTTGCCGATGATGTGTAAAAGTATTTTCTCTGAATTCCACTTTTTTTATCTGCTCTTCTTCAATGTGATAAACAAGAAATCCTTTGCATCTACCCACATGTCCGGTTACAGTTTGTTTGTTGTTAGTTGCAACAGCAATATTCATTTTATCCTCCGTTGTTTAATTTAGATTTCCAGCCACGGCCGCAGCCATTGCAATAACCTGCACCCGAAAGCTTGGAGTATTCTTCTCGCTCTTCATTAATACGAATGGCTTTGCCGTTTAATATACTGTCTGAAGTTTTTTGCCTGGCTTGGCTAATAATTCTACCGAAAGTTGCTCTCGATATTTTCATTTTTTCAGCAGCTTCTTCGTGTGATTTTTTAAGAATATCAGCAAGCCTTAGTGCTTCAAGTTCGTCATGATCTATTACTATTTCTTGAAGAGAGTGCATAGGAATGCCTCGCGGCTTAAAGTAAAAAGCAGCAGGATTGCAAAGGATTTTTCTATGTTTTCTTGGTCGTGCCATAAAAAATAATTATGAGCATATGCTCATAACAAACATAAGGGAAATTTCACCAATTGTCAATAGCTTTAATGAATGATATATTTGAGGCAAGAAATTTGATCTTATTTTCAGGATAAATGGAACAATTATTTAACGATATTAAAGAATGGTTGCTGCAATACCCCTTCATTTACTATAATCTTAAATTTGTCGGGGTTCTTCTTTTGGCCTATATAGGCTACATCATTACCAAATGGATTTTATTGGTTATTGTTCGACAAGTTGTTAAGAAAACCAAAACTGAATTTGATGATATTTTATTAAATGAAAAGTTTTTAAGACGATTGGCTGATATCACTCCTGTTCTGATCGTGTATAACTTTGCACATTTAATTCCTTCCGCAGAAAGCTTAATACAGGTAATTACCAAAATATTAATTATCATTTTAATCCTGCTGGCAATCAGCTCAGCATTTTCTTCTTTGAATGATGTTTACGAAAAGAGTTCCAAATACCGAGATAAACCTATTAAAGGCTACTTACAAATTATCATGATTATTTTATCAGTAATTGGTATTGCAGCAGTATTCGGAATTATTACCGGTCAAAGTCCCTGGTCTATTCTAACCGGAATTGGTGCAATGACGGCAATCATCATTTTAATCTTTCAAGATACTATCCTCTCTTTTGTTGCAAGCATTCAAATATCATTCTACGATCTCGTAAGAAAAGGAGATTGGATTGAAGCTCCCAAGTACGGAGCAGACGGTGATGTAATTGATGTTTCACTTAATGTAATTAAAATTCAAAATTGGGACAAAACGATTTCAGTAGTTCCTACCCATAAATTAATTGACGGTTCATTTAAAAACTGGCGCGGTATGCAGCTTGCAGGCGGAAGGAGAATTAAGCGTGCAATATATATTGATCTTTCCAGTGTAAAATTTTGTACCGAGGAAATGCTTAAAAAATACAAACGATTTCAACTCATTAAAGATTATATTGAAAAAAAAGAGGATGAAGTAAAAGAATTTAATAAAGGCCAGCACGCAGATATGCAGGAGCTTGTTAACGGAAGAAGATTAACGAATCTCGGTACGTTCAGAGCATATCTTAAAGCGTACCTCAAACAGCGCAGCGATGTGCATCAGGGATTAACATTTTTAGTTCGCCATCTGGATCCAGGTGAGAATGGTCTTCCCATAGAGGTTTATGTTTTTGCAAAAACTATTGAATGGGGAAAATATGAAGATATTCAAGCAGATATTTTTGATCATATTTTAGCCGTTGTCCCGCACTTTGATTTAAGAGTTTTTCAATATCCCTCGGGAAGTGATTTACAAAAACTAAGCTCAAATAAATCAGGCTACATTTAAATCTATTGGCCGTATTTGTGCTATTTTCATTTTCGCACCCCTTTGGCTAATTTTCCAATTCAAATTTTTACAAATCAGCAAATCATAGATTCAGGAGAAAAAATATGACTACTATACTTGATGTGTTGGCAAGAGAAATACTCGATTCGAGAGGAAACCCTACCTTAGAAGTAGAAGTAATGTTGGAAAGCGGAGAAATAGGTAGAGCAGCTGTTCCAAGTGGTGCTTCTACCGGTGAACACGAAGCTGTTGAACTCAGAGATGGTGATAAAAGCCGTTACAATGGCAAAGGCGTTTTGAAAGCAGTTGAAAACGTAAATGAGAAAATAGCCGATCAAATTATTGACCTTGATGCCGTAAATCAGACGGAAATAGACCAGCAGTTAATTAATTTGGATGGGACAGAAAACAAATCTAATCTTGGTGCAAATGCAATTTTAGGTGTTTCACTTGCGTGTGCAAAAGCTGCTGCTGAGACACTCACGCTTCCGCTTTACAGATATATTGGCGGAACAAATGCAAGAACACTTCCTGTTCCGATGATGAATATTTTAAATGGTGGTTCGCATGCAGATAACACTGTTGATTTTCAGGAATTTATGATTATGCCTGTTGGTGCAGATAGCTTTGCTGAAGCACTAAGAATGGGCGCGGAAACTTTTCACGCATTAAGTTCTGTTTTAAAATCGAATGGTTTGAGTACTGCTGTTGGCGATGAAGGTGGTTTTGCACCTAACTTAAAATCAAATGATCAAGCAATTGAAGTAATTCTCGAGGCAATAAATAAAACAGCTTACAAAGTTGGTGATGATATTGCACTTGCTTTAGATGTAGCTTCGAGCGAAATGTTTTTAAAAGATAAAAAGATGTACCAGTTTTTCAAATCTGATAAATCGGAAAAGACTTCAGCAGAGATGGTTGAATTTTACGAAAACTGGGTAAAACAATATCCGATTATCTCTATTGAGGATGGACTTGACGAAAACGATTGGGAGGGGTGGCAGCTTTTAACTGAAAAGTTAGGTGAAAAAGTGCAGCTGGTTGGTGATGATTTGTTTGTTACTAACACGACAAGACTTGGTCGAGGAATTGAAGAAGGAATTGCTAATTCAATCTTAATTAAAGTAAACCAGATTGGAACTTTAACCGAAACGCTTGAAGCAATAGAAATGGCAAAAACGGCCGGTTATACAAATGTGATCAGCCACCGGTCAGGAGAAACCGAAGACACAACGATTGCAGATATTGCTGTTGCTACAAACGCCGGACAGATAAAAACTGGCTCATTGTCGCGAACAGACAGAATTGCAAAATACAATCAGCTGTTAAGAATTGAAGAAGAACTGGATGAGACAGCAATTTTTCCGGGAATTTCTGCAATAAATTTTGGAGAATAAAACTAGACAATAGTTATTTTGGTGAAGGCCAGAATCTGCTTTCTGGATGTATTCAAAAATGAATATCAGGGGAATTTTATAATAGATTTTTATCAGAGGTAATTATGGCTTCCAAGTCACAACTTGCAAAGTGTGAACAGTTAATTAAACAGCACAAAATCCAGGTGATAGATTTAAAGGCTCTGGATTTGGTAGGCAGACTTCACCATGTGTCCCTTCCTGTTTATAAAGACACATTAAAAAAGATAGTCAAAGAAGGGGTGGGTTTTGATGGGTCGAGTTATGGATTTAGAAAAGTTGAAAACAGTGATATGATACTTATGCCTGATTTGGATACTGCTTCAATTGATCCTTTCCGTGAAGCGCCCACTTTAAGTTTTTTCTCTCACATTCTGCTTACAGATGAAAAAAGAACACCATTTAACCAGGATGGACGTTATCTGGCTAAACAGACGGAAGCGTTGTTAAAAAAGGTAACCGGTGCAGATAAAAGCTGGTGGGGCCCTGAATTTGAGTTTTATATTTTCTCCAATGTAGAGTATGATACACGCACATCAACATCGTTTTACAAGGTTGAACACGTTGAAGAATTTTATAAAAAAGCATATCATGCTGCAAATCCTTTTGATGAGTACGATGATTTTCGCGATGAATTGACAAAGTTACTGATTCAGCAGGGAGTAAAAGTTAAATATCATCATCACGAAGTTGGTGAAAGGGGTCAGCAGGAAATAGAAACCTTCTTTTCCGATTTACTTTCTTCCGGGGATAATATTGTAACTACCAAGTATGTACTCTTCAACTTTGCAGAGCAGCGAGGTCTGCACATTACGCTAATGCCAAAGCCAATGTACCATCAGGCTGGGAATGGTTTGCATCTTCATCTTTACTTAACTAAAAAAGGGAAAAATATTTTTTACAAAAAAGGCGCCTATGCAAATCTTAGTGAAACTGGAAAATATTTTATTGGGGGTTTACTAAAGCACGGGCAAGCGGTCTCTGCATTAACAAATCCAAGCACTAATTCCTACAAAAGATTGGTTCCTGGTTTTGAAGCACCAGTTGCGCTTACATTCGGACAGGGGAACAGGGCATCCGCAGTACGGATACCTAGTTATATAACTAATCCTGATGAAACAAGAATCGAATACCGTCCACCCGATGCAACAATGAATCCCTACTTTGGAATGATTGCAATAATGCTTGCTGGTATTGATGGAATTGTTAATAAAATAGATCCTGTTAAAGAGGGATTTGGTCCTTACGATAAAAACTTTTTAGAAGATGATTCGGTGGATAAAATACATTTTCTTCCAAGAAATCTTGCAGAAGCAATCGATGCATTGGAGGCCGATCATAAATTCTTAAAACGCGGAAATATATTCTCAGATGAGTTGCTGGAACAGTGGGTAAAAGTTAAAAGGGAAGAAGTCCACTCAATTGGTACGATGCCTCATCCATTCGAATATAAAATGTATTTTAGTTTATGAGAAAACTATAGAGTCCGCCAGTAATTTAAGCTGCCAAGATCAGTATCAAGTATGAGTGAATCAGCATCTAATTTTAAGATTAGAAAATCTAAACTGCCTTTAATCTCTTTTGGCTCAGTTGTGACTGTAAATTCTATTAGAAGAGAATCGTCTTTAATTTTATAAAATCCGTCCACTGGTACTTTTTTTACATTTTTAGTCAAACCTGTTACCACCCCATCATCCTGGAACTCAACTAAGTTGTCGTTATCATTATTCCATTTGCCAATAATTTCTTCTTCTTTATTTGATCCGCAGGCGGCAAGAAATAATATTGTAGTAATAAAAAAGAAAATTGAAAAGATAAAATGAAATTGATTTTTATTTTTCATATAATATTCTATTCCCAAGTTGAAATTGTTTGTGAATTTGTTTTTAGTAAAAACTATTATTTAAGTAAGCTTATATAAGCTTTAAAATTTTCATCATCAAAACAAATGAAAATTACTTTTTCTATTATTTCATGTTCCTTCAGAAAACTACTCGCCTCGTTTACAGCAATTTTTGCTGCTCTTTCTATAGGAAAACGATAAATACCTGTACTGATTGCAGGGAAAGCAATTGTTTTAACACCATTTTCTACAGCAAGTTTTAATGAATTTCGGTAGCAGTTCGCAAGCAGTTCGTCTTCATTATTTTTTCCGCCGTTCCAAACTGGTCCAACAGTATGGATTATATATTTAGCTGGAAGATTAAAACCCTGACTAATTTTTGCATCACCCGTTGGGCATCCACTAAGTTTTTTGTTGTACTCCAGCAATTCAGGACCCGCAGCCCGATGAATTGCACCATCAACACCCCCACCCTCGAGTAATGAAGTGTTCGCAGCATTTACAATTGCATCAACTTTTAGCAGGGTTATATCTCCTTTTTGTATTTCTATAACCATACTATCTAATTGTTAAACACCCATTTCCTTTTTAACTTCTGAAAACTTCTCAATTGCAAAATCAAGATCTTCTATAGAATGTGCAGCAGAAATTTGCACGCGAATTCTTGCTGTTCCTTTTGGTACCACAGGGTAGAAGAATCCAATTACATAAATACCTTTTTCGAGCAATCTTGAAGCCATTTTTTGTGAAAGCACAGCATCACCAAGCATTATTGGTACGATTGGATGAACGCCTTCTTTAATTTCGAATCCTGCTGCTTTTATTTTTTCTCTAAAATATTTTGTGTTTTCTTCCAGCTTATCTCTTAAATGGGTAGTTGAGCTAAGCATATCGAGCACTTTAATAGAAGCAGCTACAATTGAAGGAGCAACTGTATTTGAGAATAAATATGGTCGCGATCTTTGTCTGAGCAAATCAACGATTTCTTTGCGTGCACTTGTGTAACCACCGCTTGCACCGCCTAAGGCTTTTCCAAGTGTTCCAGTAATAATATCAATTCTTCCCATAACATCATTGTGTTCATGTGTGCCTTTGCCATGCTTACCCATAAATCCCACTGCATGTGAGTCATCAACCATTACCATTGCATTATATCTATCGGCTAAATCGCAGATGCCTTTTAAGTTTGCAATGTAACCATCCATTGAGAAAACACCATCTGTAGCGATTAAAACTTGTTTTGCATTTTTTGATTTAGCCTCTTTTAATTTGTCTTCCAGATCATTCATATCGTTATTTTTATAACGATAGCGCTGAGCTTTACATAAGCGCACACCGTCAATTATACTTGCATGGTTTAATTCATCGCTTATTACTGCATCTTCAGTAGTAAGAATAGTTTCGAACAATCCGCCGTTTGCATCGAAGCAGGATGTATAAAGAATTGTGTCATCCATTTCTAAAAAATCGGAAATCTTTTTTTCCAATTCTTTATGAATTTGCTGTGTGCCGCAAATAAATCTTACAGAAGATAAACCGTAACCCCAAACATCATAACTTTTCTTTGCGGCTTCAATTATTTCTGGATTACTAGACAAACCCAAATAATTATTTGCGCACATATTTAAAACTTTTTGACCGTCTGATACTTTTATGTTTGCACTTTGCGGGCTGGTGATTATTCTTTCTTTTTTATAGAGTCCTTCGTTTTCAATTCCTGTAAGTATTTCAGAGTAGTATTTTTTTGTTGTAGTGTTCATTTTAATCCTTTGTTTTAATCTTCCAACCAGTTAAGAATAACTTTTCCTGAGTTCCCTGATTTCATTATTTCAAAACCTTCCAGGTAATCATCTATTTTAAATTTATGAGTAATTATCGGAGTAATATCCAATCCCGATTGCACCATTGATTGCATTTTATACCATGTTTCAAACATTTTTCTCCCGTAAATTCCGCGAATTGTTATGCCGTTAAAAATAATTTTTTCCCAATCAACACCTGCATTTGCAGGTAAAATACCTAAAAGTGCAATATTACCTCCATGATACATTACATCTATCATATCATTAAAAGCATTAATACTTCCGCTCATTTCCAATCCTACATCAAAACCACCAACCATTCCGAGTTCTTTAAAGACTTCCTGCAGTTTTTCTTCTTTTATATTAACGGTTCGAGTAACACCCATTTTTTTTGCGAGCTCTAAGCGATAAGGATTCATATCCGTAATAACAATATTTCTTGCGCCGGCATTTTTAACAACTGCTGCTGCCATAATTCCAATCGGACCAGCACCAGTAATTAAAACATCTTCACTTAACACATCAAACGACATTGCTGTGTGCACAGCGTTTCCAAAAGGATCAAATATTGAAATAATATCTTCAGAAATTTTAGGATCGCAATGCCAGATATTTGAAACAGGTATTACAAGATATTCTGCAAAACAGCCCGGACGATTAACTCCCACACCAGTTGTGTTCGGGCAAAGATGTCCTCTACCTGCACGACAATTTCTGCAATGTCCGCAAACAATGTGTCCTTCACCGCTAACCAATTCACCAACTTTTACATCTTGAACATTATCTCCGAACGTTTCAATCGTCCCGACGTACTCATGACCAACATGCATAGGAACAGGAATTGTTTTTTGTGCCCACTCATCCCAGTTATAAATGTGAATGTCTGTTCCGCAAATGGAAGTTTTATGAATTTTTATTAAAACATCATTCGGTCCGTAATCCGGAACTGGAACCTCATCCATCCAGATACCTGGTTTTGCATATTTTTTAACTAATGCTTTCATTGTTCTCATAATTGTACCTCAGGGAGATAGTATGAATGCTGTAAAAAGATAAAATTTATTTTTCGATTGAAAATTAGAGAATAGAGAACTAAACGACAAAATTTTATAGTTGCTTAGTTTTTAATAAGTGATATGACGTAAATCAAATCAGTGAATACAGTGCAAAATCCATTCTGCCGAGTAAATGCGGTTTTGTTTTAAGTTCTTTTAAACGTTCATCAACCCATTTTGCGTCTAAACCGTTTGTGTTAGCGGTTTGTTTTAACCAATCGAGCTCATTGGCAGAAACGTTTTCATCAACTAATGATAGTCGGAGGCCATCCTCAATAAATGATTTTGCAATATTCTGCTCTGAAAATAAAATCGGATCTTCGTTCAGGTATTTATTTTCAAGCAGGTTGTTTATAGTTTCATCGAAAAAATCGGCTGAGAATCCAAGTCTTTCTGATAATTTTCGGATCATATCAATTTCAGAGTCTGCAAGTTGCTCATCTTTGCGTGCAGTAATAAGTAACCCCTTTAAGTAATTGCTTCGGTCAAGTTGAGGTATCTGCATTTTACTCCTTAGTTGATTAGATGAAAGCTAACATATAAAAATATTTCTGATAAAGAAATTCAAATTTTAAGAACAAAGATAGTACCTGAACGCGTATAAACTATTTATTTTATTTAATATTTGTGTTTAAAGATGATAAGCGGCTAATAGATGTGAAATATGAAGAACTGAATATTTGACCAAAATATTCTTCGTATAAATGGTTTATTCTGCAGGTTCTTTTTACGCAATTAAAGATAATTTTTACTGCTTCATTTTTAAGTTTGATTAAATTCTAATTAGTATTTTTATTTTTGAAAAAAATAATTGAAGAGTTAACCATGAAATATTTTTTCTTTTTCATTTTTTTAGCAATTCTTGGCACCGATTTATTCGCCCAAAAAGAATTTGATTGGGAAACATATTTTGAAAAATCAGGATCCTTATCAACAGCCGATTATGAACAAACAATGATCTATTTTCAGAATCTTGCAGAATATTCTGAGTTTGCCGAATTTCATTCTTTTGGAGTTTCCGGGCAAATGCGTGAAATAAAATATCTTCTTGTTACTAAAGAAAAGAATGAAGACCGTCAGATGTCTTCTATATCGTGGGTAAGAGAGCTATTCAAGCCAGTAGTATTAATAATTAATGGAATTCATTCAGGAGAAATTGAAGGTAAGGATGCTTCGATGATTTTGATGCGTGAAATCTTAATTACAAAGGAAAAAGAATATTTACTCGATAGCTTAAATATGATTGTAGTACCAATCTTCAATATTGATGGACATGAACGGAAAAGCAAGTACAATCGAATTAATCAAAATGGGCCCGAAGAAATGGGGTGGAGAACTACTGCGCAAAATTTAAACTTAAATCGCGATTGGATGAAAGCAGATACACCTGAGATGCAATGGATGTTAAAGTTAATCACTAGTTTTAATCCCGATTTTGCTATTGATACACACGCAACAGATGGTGCTGATTATCAATATACAATTACATATTCAGTGGAGTGGTCTAAAAACATTTATCACAGTACAGGCGAATGGCTAGAGAAGATTTTTATTCCATACTTAGAAAAAGGAGTTGAAGAAAAAGGCTTTTTAGTCCACCCGTACGTCTTTTTAAAGAACTGGAGAAAAGGTTTGGATGACGGTTTAATTTATTGGCCTGCTACTCCTAGATTTTCAACGGGATATTTTGCTTTGCGCAACAAACCTTCACTTTTAATTGAAACTCACATGATTAAACCGTACAAAGAACGGGTGTTTGCTACAAAAGCAATGATTGAAACAACTTTAGATATTATTTACAGCAATGCGTCAGGTTTAATCAATTTAAATAAAGAAGCCGATGAGCAATCAATAAATATATTTTGTAAAAAAGATAGCTATTTTCCTTTATCGTACGATAGATCAGAAAACTATGAATTAATAAATTTCAAGGGATACGAATATTATTGGAAACCATCTGATATTTCGGGAAAAGAAAAACTTGTTTACACGAGCAAGAAAAAAGATTTTTCAGCTAAATACTATAATGATGTAATTGTAACGGATTCAGTGAAAGTGCCACATGGATATTTTATTCCGCTCGAATGGCAATTTCTTGCAGAGAAAATGAAATCCGAACACAATGTTGAATTTAAGGTGCAGAATTCGAAACCCAATAATAGAGCTCAAGTAATTGTTGAAAAATATAAATTCTTTAACGTAAAATTTGATGAATTCTCGTATGAAGGAAGACAACGAGTAAATTTTGATCTCGAAGTTATACAAGATGAAATAAATCTGGAACAAGAAATGATTTACATTCCCACAGACCAAAAATCAGTAAGAGTAATTGTAAATCTTCTTGAACCGCAATCAGGAGATTCGTATGTGCGATGGGGATTTATGAACCAGATATTCGAACAAAAGGAATATTACGAAGATTATGTTATGGAAAAAGTTGCTGTAGAAATGCTTACCAAGGATCCTGAATTAAAAAAAGAATTTGAGACCAAATTAAAAATTGATGAAGCATTCAGAAATGATCCACGAGCACGGTTAGATTTCTTTTACGAACGCTCACCGTATTATGATGAGCAAAAAAATGTTTACCCTATTCTACGAGTTGTGGAATAAGAATGTGAAAGTACCGATTCAATTTTGACTTTCTACTGTTACTATCAATTTAAATTTATCGTAAATTTCGTCTATCAATTATCAAGATTATTAAAAATTATTACGCAGGGAGATTAAAAATGGGTTACAGAATTGAAAAAGACACAATGGGTGAAATTAAAGTTCCCTCCGATAAATATTATGGTGCACAAACGGCCAGATCTTTAATGAATTTTAAAATTGGTGGAGACAGGTTTCCTCGCGAATTAATTCGAGCTCTTGGTATTCTTAAAAAAGCTGCTGCACTTACTAATAAAGAACTAGGAACATTGCCTGAAGAAAAAGCTGATTTGATAATAAAGGCTGCCGATGAGGTAATTGAAGGAAGGCTTGATGAACATTTCCCTTTAGTTGTTTGGCAAACCGGCAGCGGCACACAAACAAATATGAATTCAAACGAAGTTATTTCAAACAGAGCAATTGAACTTGCGGGCGGTGAATTAGGAAGTAAAAAACCAATCCACCCGAATGATGATGTAAACAAAGCACAATCATCGAACGATACTTTCCCAACCGCAATGCATATAGCAGCAGTTGAAGAAACTCATCGCAGGTTAGTTCCGATGGCAACAAAACTTAGGAATGTACTTAAACAAAAATCTGATGAGTTTAAAGAAGTAATTAAAATCGGAAGAACACATCTAATGGATGCAGTTCCTTTAACGCTTGGGCAAGAATTTGGTGGATATGTTCAAATGTTAACTAACGGATTGGAAAGGATTGATGCAGCTCTTCCAAGATTATACGAACTCGCACTTGGCGGAACTGCAGTCGGAACCGGATTGAATACACATCCTCAATTCGCAATTAAATCTGCAGAGCACATCGCAAAAATTACAGGATTAAAATTCGTTACTGCAAGGAACAAATTTGAAGCATTGGCAGGACACGATGCAATGGTTGAATTTAGCGGAGTACTTAAAACAATTGCTTCTTCTTTAATGAAGATTGCGAACGATATCCGTTTTCTTGGCTCGGGTCCGCGCTGTGGGTTAGGTGAATTAAATCTTCCTGCTAATGAACCTGGTTCTTCAATTATGCCCGGCAAAGTTAATCCAACTCAAAGTGAAGCAATGACGATGGTTTGTGCACAGGTTCTTGGTAACGATGTGGCTGTTAATGTTGGTGGCGCTACAGGTCATTTTGAATTAAATGTTTTTAAACCTGTCATAATTTTTAATGTTCTTAATTCTATAAGATTAATTTCCGATGCCTGCGAAAGTTTTACGGATAATTGCGTTGTTGGAATTGAAGCTAATACTGATAACATAAAGAAGCATCTTGAAAATTCTTTGATGCTTGTAACTGCATTGAACCCGCACATTGGATATGATAATGCTGCAAAAGCTGCAAAAAAAGCACACGCAGAAAATAAAACTTTAAAAGAAGCTGTTGTTGAGTTAGGTTTATTAACAGCAGAAAAATTTAATGAAGTAGTTCGTCCTGAAAAGATGGTGAGGCCCAAAGCTTAAACGAAATTTTAAGAATGCTTTGCTAAACTAGCAATGACAATTTTACTGAAATAGACAATGAACTGGAACGGAACTGTATCTCTGCTAATTGCCTGTTTGGAGTTTCTCCTTTTATTTAAACTGATTGTATTTACCGAAAAGAATAAACTCAATAAAATTGCAATTGTTATAATAGCTTTGCTCGCTATTTACCAATCTTTGGAATTTCTTATCTGCGGAATTGAACTTCAAAATGCTTTCTTTCCCTTTTTAGCATTTATCATAATTTCTTTTCTTCCGCCGTTAAATTTATTGTTAGTTATTAATCTTAAACCTGATCTTAAACTTAAATTATTGAGATTTATAATCTTTTTACCGGCACTCCTCTTTATCATATATTATTCGTTTGTGATTCCACAGTTTGCTGTTACAAGATGCACGGTTCTGTATGCATCTTACAATTATCCACTTGGTGATTTGTACGGATTTTTTTATTACCTGCCCATTCTAATCTCAATTATACTTCTAATAAGATTAATTAAAAATGAAGTTGATAAAAAAAATAAATTAGTTGGAAAGGTGCTGCTGTCGGGTTCAATATTTATAAGTCTACCTGTAATTGTTGGATTTACACTTATGTTTGCAGGCTCCTATTCACTCATTTCTGCAATGGAAAGTGTAATGTGCAAGTTTGCATTTGTGTATGCTTTGTGTCTAAGTTTTGTTTGTCTTTACAACTCTCCATTTAAAGATGAACGAAACTATTTTAAATATCTATTTAGTAATAAATAACGGCTTGGTAGAAGAATTCAGAGCTATCGGTTACGAAAAAGAAGGTGGTGATGACCGAAAGATTGAATTTCTTAAAAGTCGAGCAAAAGAAGATTTTGAAAAGGCTTATAGATTTGATGCACCAAAGGATAAAAAAGGAAAATTTATGACATACAACAGGTTCTATAAATTTGAAAAACGTGGAATGCATTTTCAATTATTTGAGGAAATATTTTCAAATTTTAATGTTGCGGAAAATCCATTAATTTGTGTAACGCCTGTTGTTGATGGAGAGATTTACAGCACTTAATTAATAAATAAGATGTATTGTAGAGCAGACTAATATTCCGTTCCACAGAAAGAAAAAATGAAATTAAAGAAAAAACATATAATCATTATAACAACTATTTTGATAATACTTATGGGAAGTAAATTGCAAGTAACCGATTCAACTAAAAGAACAAAAAAGACTTTTCAGTCTAAACAGGAAAAGCTGGATAAAATTTATTCTAATAAAAAACTTGGCTCATTCGTTCAGGAGGGAAAAACATATTTCAGATTATTTGCACCAACTGCTGAGAAAGTATCACTTCTCACTTTTGAGCAACCGGAACAAATTGAAAGTAAAGAATTTGAAATGACAAAAGATGAAAACGGTGTCTGGGATGCAACGCTTGATGGCGAACTGTATGGATTGTTTTACGGATACAAAGTTTGTCATCCTGGAACTCCGTGTATTGAAGATATTGTTTGTATAGATCCGTACGCAAAAGCGGTTACTACTTTTAACACTTATTACAACCCTCGCCGTTCAATTGTTGTAAAAGAGGAAGATTATGATTGGGAAGATGATGAATGGCTCAAAACCGATTGGCGCGATTTAATTATCTATGAAATGCACATTCGTGATATGACTGCACATCCATCCTCGGGAGTTAATGAAAGAGGAACATATAAAGGTTTAGTTGAGAAAGGAAAAACAGGTGGAATTGATTACATAAAAAACCTGGGTGTAAATGCAATTGAACTTTTGCCATCGCAAGAGTTTGCAAATATCGAAATTCCATTTAAAGATTCTTTGAATGGAAAATTTAACCACTGGAATCCTTATGAAAGAAATCATTGGGGATATATGACCGCAGCATTCTTTTCCCCTGAAAGCTACTATAGTGAAAATGTGAACAAGCTTGAATGGAATAAATGGAGTGGGAAGGATGCACAGGCTGTTACCGACTTTAAAGATATGGTAAAAGTTTTTCATAAAGAAGGAATTTCCGTTATTATGGATGTGGTGTACAATCACATTTCAGAATACGAAATTGGGAACTTAAAAGAGATTGATAAAGAATATTATTTCAGGCTGGAAAGTGATGGTGATTTTATTGCCCAAAGCGGATGCGGTAATGATTTCAGAACCGAAGCACCAATGGCACGACGAATGATAGTTGAAAGTGTTTTATACTGGATGAAAGAATATCACGTTGATGGTTTTCGTTTTGATCTTGGAAAACTAATTGATTGGGAGACTCTTGAATTAGTAATCCATGAAGCAAAAAAAATAAATCCGTATGTAATATTTGTTTGTGAGCCTTGGGGCGGCGGTTATGACCCAGCAGGTTTTTCAGTCCGCGGATGGGGAAGCTGGAATGATCAAATAAGAAATGGAATAAAAGGTGAAAACCCTTTTGATGGACATGGATGGATTTTTGGAAAATGGTACGGCAATAATAATTTAAATAGACTAAAAAGTTATGTAAACGGAACGTTGGTAAAAGATAAATTCGGTTTGTTCCAAAAGCCCGAACACTCAGTAAATTATCTCGAATCGCACGACGGGTATACACTTGGTGATTTCATTCGTCTTGGTTTAGCTGATGTAGAAAAAGATCAGGTAATTGAAAATGTTGATGAATTAATAAAGCTGACACCTACTCAATTAAAACTTAATAAGCTTGCTGCGCTATTTCTGTTTACGTCGAGAGGACTAACTATGATTCATTCGGGACAGGAATTCGCGCGCACTAAAGTGGTAACAAATGCTGAAGATGTTGAGGATACGCATAAAGGAATGATTGATCACAACAGTTACGAAAAGGATAATGAAACAAATTTTATAAATTACCTCCATGCTGAAATCAACAAAGAACTTTTGGATTATTATAAAGGATTGATTGAACTAAGAAAAACTTATAAAGCTTTTCGAAAAGCAGAATACGACGATGTAACATTTATGTATCTTAAAAATAAACCGTTTACTTTACAATACGTTGTAAAATATGACACAGAAAACTTTAGGGTAATTTGTAATGCAAATCCAAAATCTTCTTTAAAAATTAATTTAGAGGATGGTGAATGGGATGTTTTAGTTGATGAAAAAAATGCGGGGACTTCTCCAATAAAATCAGTTTCAGGTACAATAATAATACCGCCCTCAGCCGGAATGATTCTGAAGAAAAAATAAATGAAAAAGTTTTCAACTAAAATATTTTTAGTGGTTTTACTTTTATCATTAAATATATCTGCACAACAGTATACTAAAGGTTCGCCTGAATGGCTTGTTGATATGTTTTTTAACAGCAGCAGCTTTGAAGAAAAAATAAATTATTACACAGGCGAGATGATGAATGATTTACAGCAGCCGACGATTGGTGAAGAACTAAAGGAAAGTGATGCACAAATTCTATTTTATAAAATTCTCGAAAAAGATAACCGGCAAAATTTTGCAGTTGAACTAGAAGTAAATGAGCGGGTAATTGATTTTTACTGTTATATAATAAAAGAGAATGAAACGTGGAAGATAGAAGCCATTAGAAGATTTTTGCTTCCGCGTTTTATTTATTCCGTTTATGATTCACTTTCAAATCTTCCTTCTCCCTCTCCGCCCGATCAAAATCTTATGAAAACTTTGCAGCTCTTTACGATGAATGATGCACAACTAAAAAATTATTTAAACAGTAAAGATGATGAGTATTCGAACATTGTTTGGTATTTTAATCGAAATGAAAATGAAGAAGTAGATTCGCGATTAAGTTTACTTGGCTGCAACGCAGTTTATAAAGACAACAGGTTTCCGAGTTGTGTCTTTATTCAAATAAACACGTTTAAAAGAATGGAAACAGGGTTCTTTTACGCAAATGAAAAATCTGTAATTCCATTAATGTCCCCCAAAGAGTTCATTTATATAGAGAAAGTTTTACCCGGCTGGTATCTTTATAGAATTATGTAGAATTAGTATTGTTAGTAATACCTTTTCTTATTGATTTTTCAACAGCCTGTTTAAAATCTTTTAGGTTAACCGGTTTCTTAAAAATATATTCTATACCAAGCTCAGCATATTCCTGCAAAATGTTTCTCTCAATTTTTCCACTTAAGACAATAACCGGTAGTTTGCTGAATATATTTTGCCTTATTAACTCGAGAATAAAATTATAACCATTCAATTCGGGCATTTCATTTTCTGTTATTACAAGCGCCGGCGGTGACGAAGAAATTTTATCTAGAGCCTCTTTTCCGTTTGACACTATATCAACATCAAAATCGGGTGTAATGTTTTTTATAATTTTTGAATAAAGAATCCGGTCGGTTTTATTATTGTCAATAATTAAAATTTTATTTGAAGCGACTGGCAGAGTAAGTTTAAATTCAGAACCTTTACCGTATTCGCTTGTAACTGAAACAGTGCCTCCGTGCCTTTCAACAATTTCTTTTACCAGTGAAAGCCCTAGGCCGCTTCCTTTTTCACCTGCAGTGCCTTCTGAAGTAAATTTCATATCAATATTAAAAAGTTTTGGAAGGTTATCTTCTTTAATTCCTCTTCCGGTATCTTTAACAGTAAATTCTAAAAAACGCGAACCAATAACTGGACTTGCTGATATTAAAACTTTGTCTCCATTTGTAGTAAACTTAATCGCATTCGAAATTAAGTTACTGAAAATCTGTTGTGCTAAGTTCTTATCAACAAAAACATTTAGTGAGGCATCAATAAGGTTTTGAATTGAAATATGTTTTTGCAATGCGGTCCCTGCACTTGAGCTGACAGATTTTTCAACAAGTTCTCGTGCATTTAATTTTTCAGGTTCAAATTTTATTCTTCCAGTTTGCAAGCGTGTCCAGTCAAGCAGAGAATTAACAAGTGCAAGCATGGACTTTGAGGAATCTTGAATATACCTAACATATTGTTTCTTTTCCATCTCGCTTAAGGCTTCATCTGTTAAAAGCAAATCCGTAAACCCAAGTATTGAGCTAAATGGTGTTCTCAAATCGTGAGAAATAATTGATAAAAACCGGTCTTTTGCCTCGTTTAACTTTTTTAGATTTTCTGCGGATTCTTTTAGTTCTTCTTCTGCTCTTTTACTTAATGTTATATCACTAACCAAACCGTAAATTTTTTGAATTCCCCCTTTGGAATCCCGGATTATGTTAACTTTATTTCTAACCCAAACAATGTTACCCTGTTTATTTAAGATTCTAAATTCTAGCTCGCTTGATGAATGAAAACCACTCCTCCAAAGTGTAGCCAACTTTTTCTTTAAAGATGTAAAATCATCAGGATGAATAATTTTTAAAAATAATTTCGGATCTAAAAGAAATTCCGATTGTGTATAGCCGGTTATTTTTTCAACCGACGCAGTGTAAAAAAGTGGTCTTAAGTACTCGCCAGTTCTTTCAAACGTGTAGAGAAAATCATCAATATTTTCAGTAATGTTTCTGTATTTCTGTTCCGATTCACGAATTACTTTTTGCGCACGTTTTCTCTCTGTAACATCTCGTGCAACTGTGACAATATATTTTTGTTTATTTGAAACAAACAATGCAACAGAAAGCTCTGCATAGAAGTATGAATCGTCTTTTTTTGTTGCAAGAAATTCAAAACGCTCTGGCCCGTTTTTGTTATTTTCCTTCAATTTAAAATATTCTGAAACTTTCAAAACATCATCATCTGCAACAAAATCGAGTAAATTTTTATCGTAAACATCTTCAGATTTATCATAACCAAATATTTTTGCAAACGAATCGTTGGCAATCATAATATTGCTATCCAGGCTGACGGCAATTCCGTCTTGCGAGGCTTTCAGCAAAGATTTATAAAAATACAATTCGGAATGCTCTTTTAATTCCAGTTTTAATTCTGAGAATAAGCAGTAAAAATTAGGAAAACGCTCATCACTTTCTTTGTCTGGTAGAAACTTCACTTTAAATGAATGTAAATCTCCGTTGAATGCAACTAACTCAAGCTCTGCTTCCTTAACTTTTCCACTTCTGATTATATTGATATCCAGTTTCTCATCAGGCTCTATTTCCTCTTTCTGTTTTATCAATCCTAAAAAGTTTGTCCGATAAAGCTCAATATCTGGATAACCAAGTTTTGATTTGAAAGCGGGATTAGAAAGTAAAATTGTTCCATTTGAATCTATTTTGCAGGTTGGTTCGGTTTCGCTTTTAAGCAATTCTTTTAATCTGTTGGCCCTCATTTCGAACTTATTGGAAAGAATTTGCTCTCTTTCGATTTGCTTACATAAAACTAAAACTGTTTCAGATATTTTCTCAGCTCTTAAAAATGTAAGCTCTAATTGCAAAGAAAATTGTAGGATCTTTTCAAATGAGCCACTCAAAGTAAAGCTATCTTTTTGCTGAAGCGTGTTTTTAACTTCATCAAATTTATCCTTGGTAATGAAAGTAAATATCTCGCTGATAAATTTTCCGATTGTGGAGGTGGCAGTTAAATGGAAAATATTTTCACTGTTTTCATCCCAATAATTAATCTTCCCGTCGTTATCAATTGCTAAAACAGCTTGGTTGAATTTTAGTGCTGCCTTTTTGTAGTAATCTAGTTCAACGGGTATTTGTTCTTTGGAAGGCTGTTCTTCAACAAGATTTTTAATATAAAAATAAATTAACTGTACTTTGCCTTCTGAATTTAGATGCGGTTCAAGTTTACACTCAAAATGTTTTTCTGTTTTTTCTAATTTCAAACTAAAAAAGAATGAAATTTTCTGTTTCTGTTTAAATACTGTGTTGTAATTTTTTACTATCAGATGAGTTACCTCAGGACTAATTATTTCCAAAATGTTTCTTCCGGTAATCCTTTCCGAAACACTAAATAGATGTTTGTCAATCCTTCCATTTGTTGATTCGATTATACCTTCATTATTTGTAACTATAAAGAATGAACTTAGTTCCTTTAAATGAGGTTTTTCTGTTTCGAAAGGCGGTTTCTTGTCAGAGACTTTAACATCATCAATTAATAAAATTCCACCTGTAATTTTATCGTCTTCAAAAACAGGTGTTCCCTTAACAATTACAGATATACTCCCCCCGTTATTCGAGCGCACATATTTAATTTCTTTTTCAAACGGAATTCCCTCCATTGTTTTTTTTAATTCATCTTTAATGCTAACGGTAGGGAAGAGATCATTTTCAAAAACGTTAAAGTGCGGATGTGGCAAAGCAATTTGGTACAGAATGCTGTACTTTTTAAAATTCTTATTGACAAATTCAACATTGCCGTTATAGGAATATGTAAATATTCCTATAGGAATTTGTTCTATTAAAGTTGCTATTTTCTCTTCCATCGCCTATTGGGAAGGTATTTGCCCTGGTAGAAATTTATATTAACGTTTCGCCCGAAACTGAATTGAACTATTTATTGCAGCAATTTTAATGCTATCTTTTTTTATGATTTGATTGGCTTTTAAAAATTACTAACACATTCAATTTTAATTTTGAAAGTATAACAAAGTGCCTAAAATCTAATATTTTGTTTGATTTTTAAACATATAATTTTTTTTAATCCATAGTAGATAAATAGTTCTTAAAAATAGTTGATAAATGGAAATAAATTTTATGTCTCATTTTGATTCTTTGCTGAATAAAAATGGGTGATATTTTGGTACATAAGCATATCAATAATTAGCACTATTTAGTAAAATACGACTCAATTTTTATTTAAATTTCATCCAAGAATTTCTATAAAAATATGTTCAAAAATATATTCCAATTACTCGGCAGAAAAACTTTAACCTTCTTAGAGGAGTTTGGGCAGATCTCTCTGCTACTTTTCGGTATGATTAAGAATTTAAAAAATTTACACCGTACCAGAAAAGTAGTTTTACGGCAGATGGAACACATAGGTGTGGATTCACTTCCGCTTGTGATTATAATTTCAATTTTTACGGGAGCAGTGGCTGCTTGGCAGGCAGCATATCAGCTAAAAGGAATTGCGCCGATGTCTCTTTTAGGCGGAACAACAAGCCGGGCAATAATTACAGAATTAGGACCTGTACTTACGGGAATTGTAATTGCAGGAAGAGTAGGTGCTTCGATTGCTGCAGAATTAGGTACAATGAAAGTAACTGAGCAGATTGATGCATTGGAAATTATGGCAATTGATCCTGTTCGTTATTTAGCGATGCCTAGATTTCTGGCCTCAGTTTTAATGATGCCAATACTTGTAATTTTTGCAAACACAATTGCAATCTCTGGAGCGTTTGTCGTATCAGATTATTTTTTAAACGTACCGGTTAATGTTTTCTTTAATTCAGTTAGGCAGTTTTTTGTTTTTTCTGATTTAACGGGCGGATTAATTAAAACAGTTGTCTTTGGAGGGGTTACTGCATTGCTTGGTTGTCACATTGGCTTTAAAACTGCTGGAGGTGCTGAAGGAGTCGGACTTGCTACAATTAGGTCATTCGTTATGTCTGCTGCTATGATTTTAATCTTAGATTATTTCTTGTGGACGTTGCTCTTTTAGCTTACAAAAGTTGAACAATAATTCATCATCGAACTTTCATCATAAAAAAGTTTAATTTTACTTGAAAATTCATTAAAATAAGTTTGTAATAAACAAAATTGTGAGTCTTATAATGCAACAAATTCAATATAAAATAAAAGAAAGAACTTCACAGGTTAACCTGCCTGAAACATTAGGCTTCGGAAAACTTTTTACAGATCATCTATTTGAAATGGATTATACTCCCGAAAAGGGATGGCACAATCCATCAATTCAACCAGTTGATGGTTTGCTTATGCATCCTGCTACAATGTTTATTCATTATGGACAGGCAGTGTTCGAAGGAATGAAAGCTTTCAAGCAGGAAAATGGCGATGTAGTTACATTCCGGGCAGATAAGCACATTGAGCGATTAAACAATTCTTCGCGAAGAATTTGCATTCCAGAAGTTGACAAAGATTTCGTGCTTGATGCTTTAAAGGAATTAATTAACATTGAAAGAGATTGGATACCTGCAAAAAGAGGGGAGTCGCTTTACATTCGTCCATTTATTTATGGAACGGATCCGTTTTTAGGTGTAAGACCTGCAAAAAATTATAAGCTTATAATTTTGCTTTCACCGGTTGGTGCTTACTATCCTGAAGGATTTAAGCCTGTAAAAATATTAGTAACCGATGAGTATGTGCGTGCAGTAAGAAAAGGTTTAGGTGAATGTAAAACCCCTGCTAATTATGCAGCAAGTTTACTTGCGGGAGAAGATGCCGTTAAAAAAGGATTCACCCAGGTGCTTTGGTTAGATGGAGTGGAGCAAAAGTATGTTGAAGAAGTTGGAACGATGAATATTTTTATTCAATTAAAAGATGAAATAGTAACTCCCAAACTTAACGGAAGCATTTTACCAGGAATTACACGTCGCACTGTTATTGAGCTGCTTAAAGAATGGAATATGAATATTGCTGAGAGAGAAATAACTATTGATGAAGTTACAGATGCTTACGATAAAGGAAATCTTGTTGGAGTTTTCGGAACGGGAACTGCGGCAATTATTTCATCTGTCGGCTGGTTGCAATACAAAGACAAACAAATGACTCTGAATGACGGGAAAGCTGGTGAATTGGATATAAAATTATTTGATGAAATAACTTCAATTCACTACGGATTGAAAGAAGATACTCACAACTGGATTATCCCGGTTGAGCAGAAAGAAACAGTAAGTTAATCCAGCTTTTTAAAGAATCAATTTTATAGTGGCGAAACGATAATCCTTTCGCCATTTTTTTATTAAAAGAACCTCATTTTAAACCTTCCAAATAATAATTAAGATTAAATTAAAAAATTACTTGACAAGTGTTCATCTGAGCACTATATTTGTAGTGAACAATTGAACACTAATATAAAAGCATTATGAGCAAAGAATTAACCGAAAGACAAGAATCAATACTGAATTTTATTAAGCAATTTGTTCAGAAAACAGGTTACCCCCCTACTTTACGGGAGATCGGAAAACATTTCGGAATTTCGTCCACATTCGGAGTTAAAAGACATCTTGAAGCTTTGGTGAAAAAAGGCTTTTTAAATATTGAAAGCAACGCAAGCAGAGGAATAGCACTCGTACGAAATGATGCTGATTTTGAAAATCCATTTTCCACTGCCCAAGATGATGTGTTTATTAAGCTTCCTGTAGTGGGAAGAGTTGCAGCAGGGTCGCCAATACTTGCAATTGAAAATATTGAAAGCTCAATGTTAATCGATTCTTCTTATTTAAAAAATTCGGAAGATGCATTTGCACTTCGAGTGCAAGGCGACAGTATGATTAATGCAGGAATAAAAGAAGGTGATCTTGTTATTGTATCACCAAAAGAGAATACAAAGAACGGTGATATAATTGTTGCAATGCTCGATGATGAGGCAACAGTTAAGCGCTTACAGGTTAACGGCAAAGAAATTTCGCTCATACCAGAGAATGAAAATTACACTCCGATTGTTGTAAATAATAAAG
>JABDPB010000142.1 GCA_013042995.1 Ignavibacteriaceae bacterium
CAATCCTTTTTGGCAGGTTATAACCGCTGGTAAACTCATCTCCACAACTTCACGTCCACCTTCAATTTCACGCTCAGCTGTAATTTGTTTATCATTTAGTTTAAAGGTTACTGCTACAGCTACACAATTATATCCAAGCAGTTCTGCAGTAAGCTGCCCTACAATCGAATTATCATAATCCACTGACTGCTTACCCATAAAAACTAATTCAGCATCCATTGCTTTTATTTCATCGGCAAGTGCTTTTGCTATTCCAATTGAATCTCTCAAGGTATCATCTTTGAGCAATATTGCACTATCAGCTCCCATTGCCAGAGCTTTACGTATTGTTTCTTTACTCCCATCGCTGCCAATTGTCAAAACCACAACTTCACCTTCGCCAAGCATTTCCTTTGTTTTTAATGCTTCTTCAATTGCGTATTCATCGTAAGGATTTATGATAAATGTTACACCAGATGGATCAATCGATTTACCATCTGATCCAATCTTAATTCGTGTAGCAGTATCGGGAACATTGCTTACACATACTGCTATCTTCATTTGTCCTCCGTTTTATTAGTTTTATTTGCTATCAAAATATATAGACCGATTGCTATAAAATCAATTTTGAGTACAACATAAAAGTTTTGCCCTTGTTTATTACTTTAATTTTATGATGCTAATAATTATTTTTAGTGCTATGGAAATACCCGTTAAAGAAACGCCGGGCATATCGATAATTGAAGAGGAAGATACTATTGAAGGGCTGGAAAGCAGGGTTCTTCTTTTTAATGATGATTGGCATTCATTCGATGAAGTAATTATTCAGTTAATAAAGGCTACTAAATGCAGTTTTGAAGAAGCAAAACATATGACTTTTGAAGTGCATGTAAAAGGAAAGGCAATTGTTTTTAACGGAACAGTTGCCGATTGTATAAAAGTCTCTGGTGTACTTGAAGAAATTGCACTTCACACACAAGTAGTTACGTAAATTTTTTTCAATCAATTGTTATAAGCAACTCATATTCATATTTTTCACACATCATAATCATAGATTTTCAAATCTGTTTTATATTTACATAAGAAATAACAGGAGAATTAAATGTCTAAAGCTGCAGTTGAAGGTTTAACACCAGAAATTTTATGGCAACGATTTTACGAAATTAGCCAGGTTCCGAGACCATCAAAAAAAGAGGAAAAAATAAGAAAACATTTGCGCGAAGTATTAAATGAATTAAACTTAGAATTTAAAGAAGATAAAGTAGGAAACATTGTAGCGAAAGTTCCTGCCTCAAAAGGGATGGAGAATGCACCAATTGTGGTTTTACAGGGTCATGTTGATATGGTATGCGAAAAAAATAAAGATACAACTTTCGACTTCGACAACGATCCGATTGAACTCATAAGAGACAATGGATGGATTAAAGCAAATGGTACTACTCTTGGAAGTGATAACGGTATTGGTGTAGCTGCTGCACTTGCAGTTGTTAGTGATGAAACTGCTGTGCACGGACCACTTGAATTACTTTTTACAGTGGATGAAGAAACGGGTTTAACAGGTGCTAATAATTTAGAACCAGGCTTTATTAGCGGTAATTACCTGCTGAATATGGACTCGGAAGAAGATGGTGCATTTTATATTGGCTGTTCGGGAGGAATTGATACGGTTGGAAGACCAAAAATAGAATATTCAAACACTCCAACCGATTACAAGCAATTTGAACTGATTGTAACCGGTCTAAAAGGCGGGCATTCAGGTCTAGATATTATTCAGGGTAGGGGAAATGCAATTAAACTTTTAGGCAGATGTTTAAATAGATTGCTTGATGTAAATGTTCTTGTTAGTAAAATTTCTGGCGGAAGTCTAAGAAACGCAATCCCAAGAGAAGCGGAAGTTGTGGTTTCTATTCCTTCAAGCTTAGTAAAAAAAGCTGAAGAGATAATAAGTGCATTTGATCTTGAAGTAAAGAACGAATTTAAAACTGTTGATAGTGCGGTCAAAATTATTTTTGAATCTTCTAAATCAAAATCGGAAAAATCTTTTACAAGGGAAATAACCAAAAAACTGATAAATACAATAATGTCTTTACCGCACGGCGTGATAGCTATGAGTGCTGATATTCCGGGTTTAGTTGAAACTTCTACAAATCTTGCAACTGTAAAAATGGACGGCGGGGATGTAATATTTGGTACAAGCCAAAGAAGTTCTATTGACAGCGCAAAAGTTTTTATAAGCAGCAGTGTAGCATCGGTTTTTCAACTTGCCGGTTTTGATTTTAATCATACAGATGGTTATCCAGGCTGGAAACCAAATATTGATTCAGACGTTTTAAAAATTTCTAAAAACGTGTTCAAGAATCTATTTAACAAAGAACCTGAAATAAAAGCTATTCATGCGGGTTTAGAGTGTGGAATTCTAGAAGGTAAAAATCCGGGGATGGATATGATTTCTTTCGGGCCAACAATTCAAAATGCCCACTCACCCGATGAACGAATTGAAATCGAAACAGTTGAAAGATTTTACGAGTTGGTAAAAGGAATTCTTAAAGAGTTGGCAAAGAAAAATTAATCTGTTCTATTATTGAAAACTTTCTCCACCTGTTTTAACTCCATCAGGACCGTAAAGTTCAGTAATTAAGTGATGAAGCAGTGAATTTTCCGTAATCGGATAAGTATATCGAATGCTTTCCGGTGGAGGAGGATTATCATAATCGAATCTGTATAATTCACGGTTATTCATATCAAAATATCTAATCTTTAAAATTCCATACTTGACTGAAGTTAAGTTAACCGCAAAAAGTGTTTTAGATCTAAAAATCTCACCTTCAATATTTTCGTACGTAAGAGGAGGTCGATGTGTTTCTAAGATCCAAATATTAAATTTATCCGCTTTCATTGTATCCAGTTTTGCAGAATCGTACCAAAACTGGGTACCATCTGAAGCATCAACTTTTTTCCAAACGTGTTCTTCTTCCTGCTGTGCAGTTAGAAGATTAGCTGTAATTAAAGTTAGACCTATTAATAAAGTTCTATTTTTCACTTTTATCTATTCTGATTTTTAAGATTGTAAAAAATAGTTAAAAAGATGATT
>JABDPB010000147.1 GCA_013042995.1 Ignavibacteriaceae bacterium
CATCAGTCCCAATTGTTACTGTATAAGTAATATTTTTTCTCAGTTCATTGGGGAAAGTAACTTCTACCGTAGTACTTGTCCAATCAAAATCGAGCGCACCATCAATATAGGGAGAAATAAAAATTGCGTCCTGCACCGAGCGTTTATCAACATATTCTGAAAATTCAATTTCAAAATAATCTTCATCATAGTTTGTTGTTCCATTAGGTGGATAAACTTCTTCAATCTCTGGTGGAATTCTGTCTACGTCGCCACCCGTAGGTGGAAGCTGATTTGCACATCTTATCAAGAAAATAGATAATAGACAAACGGTTAAAACTGTGGAGCTAATTATGAGTTTTTGAAACAATTTAAATTGCATTGTTCGATAAAATGATTAAGTAATTAATTTGCTTTTTACTCCTTCAGCCACTTTCTGTATTTTTTTACGTTGTTTATATGCTCTCTGTGATTTTTTGAGAACCAATGTCCACCTTTTCCATCAGCAACAAAGTAAAGATACTCATGTTTTTCAGGATATAATGCTGCTAAAATTGCTCTTTTGCCTGGACTATTTATCGGCGTGGGCGGAAGTCCAAAATATTTATAAGTATTATATGGTGAATCAATTTTAAGATCATTATAGGTCAATCTTCGCCAACCATCAGGAAGCAAATATTGAATAGTTGGATCAGCCTGTAGTTTCATTCCTATTCTAAGTCTATTATGATATACTCCGGCAATAGTGGGCATTTCATCAACTTTATCAGTTTCACCCTTTACTATTGAAGCTAAAGTTAAAATTTCGTGAACATTAAAACCTAAGTGTTCAGTTCGTTCCAAAAGTGAATCAGAATAAAATGTCTTTGAAGCATTATAGAACAAATTGATTGCTTCTTCAGGGGAACTTTTTTCGTACAATTCATAATCTGTTGGGAAAAGATAACCCTGAAATGATTTCTGATTCAAACCCAGTGTTTCTGTAAAAGCTTCATCTTTTGCTCTTTCCACAAATTTTATGGAATCAATTAAAATATATTTTTGAAGTCTGTGACCAAGCCATTTAATTGTCTGCCCAGAATTCAGTGTAAATGATTTTAAATGATTGCATTCGCCTGAAATAAATAAATCTAATAAATCTAGATAGCTTAATCCGTTTGGGATATAAAAACGTGCCGCACGAATATTTTTTTCTGCACCATAGATGAATGCTGCAATCCTGAAGTTTGTTTCACTTGGGATTATTTTTCTTTCATGTAATCTTTCAGTAATCTCGGAAAAACTTTCACCTCTTCTTATATCAAATTGCACAGGAGATTTTATGGAGTAATAATTAGGTGTGAAAAATGTTAAATAAAAAACTACTAGAAGTAAAATAAAAACTGCCAATACTGATAGTACATCCCATCTCGCAAAAATCTTTTTAGCTTTATATTGCATCAATCAAACTCTAAAAAATGATTTGGCGGTATTGAAGGATAAGGAGTAAGATTTAAATTATGCTGAATTCCGTTTTTAAATAATTGCTGCGCTCTTAAAGCTATCATTGCTCCATTATCTCCGCAATATTCTATTGAAGGAATTACCGCATTAATTTTGTGTTCATCTGCTAATTCAATTATTTCGTCTCGAAGTTTTTTATTTGCAGCAACTCCACCTACAAGTGAAATTGATTTAACATTATAGCTATTCAAAGCTTTTTGCACATTTTGAAGAAGAGCATCAACAGTAGCTTTTTGAAATGAAGCACAAATATTTTTCAAGTCCTCGGCTACAATTTTATTTTCAGGATGATGCTTTTGTAAATAACGAAGCACAGCAGTTTTCAAACCGCTAAATGAAAAATTAAACTCATGTTTCAAATCTGCGATTGGAAAATATATTTTATTTTCATCTCCAGATGCAGCATTTATTTCAATTTGTGGTCCGCCGGGGTAGCCTAAGCCCAGCATCTTCCCAACTTTATCAAAAGCCTCTCCTGCGGCATCATCAACAGTTGTTCCGAGTTTGTAAATTTCAGTAACGTTCTTTACGAACAACAGCAGAGTATGTCCTCCAGAAACAACAAGCACTAAAAAAGGAAACTCCGGTTTCTTCTTCATTAAAAATCCTGAAAAAATATGGCCATCTATATGATTGACTGAAACGAAAGGTTTTTTTAGTGCAAATGCCAACCCTTTGGCGAAAGTGAAACCGACTAACAGTGCACCAATTAGCCCAGGACCTCCGGTAGAAGAAATTACATCTATTTCATTTAAATTTAATTTTGATTTTTTTAGTGCAGCCTCAACAAGTGGTTTTACTTTTTGAAGATGAGCTCGGCTGGAAAGCTCAGGAACAACGCCGCCGAAGTTAGTGTGAAAATCTTGTGAAGATATTAAGTTAGCTTTAACCGATTTGTCAGAAATAATTGCTACGGAAGTTTCATCACAAGAGCTTTCAATTCCCAAAACGTTCATTATCTAAAAGCAAAAAATTCTTTAAATATATGTCCAGCAAGTTGTGGATTTTCCTGCAGTCTTCTCATCGAATAAGCATACCAGTCTTTACCGAATGGAACGTAAATTCTGATTTTGTATCCATCGCTATTTATTTTATCACGAAGATCTTCTCTCACACCTAATAGCATCTGAAATTCAAATTTATCTTTTGGAATATTTAAATCTTTAATTAGTTTATAAGATTTTTCAATTAAATATTTATCGTGGGTAGCAATTCCAACATAGTTTCCATTCTTTAGGATTAACTCAAGCACGTTCATAAAATTATCTCTAATTACCTTTTTATCTTTGTATGCAATTGTAGGCGGCTCAATATAAATCCCTTTACACAACCTATAATTAGTTCCAATTTTGTTTAGAATAACCGCATCATCATAAGTTCTTTTTAAATATGCCTGAAGTACAATACCTAAATTCGGGTATTGTTCATATATCTGTTTGTAAATTTCAATTGTTGAACTGGTGTACGGCGAGTCTTCCATATCGATTCGCACAAAATTATTCAACTCGTTTGCACGCTTTACTAATTCCAATATTTGTTCGCAAGCAAAATCTTTATCAATACTCAAACCCATTTGTGTAGGTTTAACTGAAAGATTAGCCATTAGGTTCTCTCGAACAATTGAATTTAATGCCAGCATAGCATTGTTCTTTGCAATTAAGGCTTCCTCTTTGTTAGTGACTGCTTCACCTAAAACATCCAAAGTTGCATAAATACCTTTAGAATTTAAATTATTTACAACGTCCAACGCTGATTGTAAATTTGTTCCTGCGATGTACTTTTTTGAAAACAGCCACACAACTTTTTTGGGCATTGTACTTACTGTTTTAACTAAGATCTTTTGAAATACTGACACTGGAAACTCCGGAAAAAATTATAAGCAAAATTAAGGTATTTCTTTTACTTGAGAAAGAATTTGAAGTTGATTCGCTGCTAATCCGTTTTATTTATATATGATTTAAGAATTGAAATTAATAATCCCGCTTTCTGTTTCAGGTCACTTCTTGAGTTATTGTTGAAAAAAACAAAATCTGCTTTGTTTATTTTTGTTTCTTCATTAAACTGCGCATCATTCCGCTTTTTGAAATCTTCCCTGGAAAAATTTTTAGAGTTGATAGATCTTCTTTCTCTTATTTTTTCGTCCGCAGAAATTAGAACAACAAAATCGTACATTTTTTCAATTTTGGATTCATAAATCAAAGCTGCTTCAATAAATACAAAATCGTTTTTTACAAAATATTTATTTGAAAGTTCTTTAACTTTTTCTCGCACACGCGGATGCAGAATTGAATTTATCTTGTTAAGTTTATCCGGATTGGCAAATATATTTGCGGCAAGATATTTTTTATTGATTTTATCCCCTGAATAAGCATTCTCACCAAAAACCGAAGCGACACTTTTCCTTACTGAAAGATCTTTAGATAGGATTTCTTTAGAAACATCATCTGCAAAAATAACGGGATAACCTTTTTGAACTAAAAAATTAGAAAAAGTAGTTTTACCACTGCCAATGCTGCCTGTAATCGCAACTTTTAGCTTCTTTTTTTTTGTCATTAAGTTTATACCTGAATTCCAGCAGAATTCCTATTTAGCGTATCCAATTTTTCGTACTTCACGTATGACTGTAACTTTAATTTGTCCAGGATATTCCATTTCAGTTTCAATCTTTTGCGCAATATCTTTTGCTAGTTTATCTGCAAACAGATCATCAACTTTATCATGTTCAACTACTACACGAACCTCTCTACCAGCCTGAATAGCATAGGTTTTTGCTACGCCTTCAAATGATTTTGCAAGCATTTCAAGGTTTTCCAATCTTTTAACATAACTTTCTAAAGGCTCACGGCGTGCTCCCGGTCTTGCACCGCTAATTGCATCTGCAGCTTGCACGAGTGCTGCAATCGGATGTTCCATTTCAATGTCTTCATGATGAGAGCCAACTGCATTTACAACTATAGCATTTTCTTTAAACTTTTTTGTCAATTCATAACCAACTAATGCGTGAGGACCCTCAACATTTTTATCTACAGTTTTACCGACATCGTGAAGCAGGCCTGCTCGTTTAGCAAGATTAACTTCCAATCCAATTTCTGCTGCCATTATACCGGTCAAATATGAAACTTCTATGCTGTGCTGCAGCAGATTTTGACCAAAGCTGGATCGGTATTTCATTTTTCCAATATGCTTTATCAGTTCGTTATGCACATTATGCAAACCAAGCTGCATAACGGTGTTCTCCCCTTCACGCATCATTTCTTCTTCCAATTCCTGCTTGACTTTTTCAACAACTTCTTCAATTCTTGCTGGATGAATTCTTCCATCAGAAATTAAGCGCTCGAGTGAAACCCGGGCAATTTCTCTTCTGAACTGATCAAAGGAGGATAGAATTACAGCTTCAGGTGTATCATCAACAATTACATCCACACCCGTGGAAGATTCGAAAGCACGGATGTTTCTGCCTTCTTTGCCAATGATTCTCCCCTTCATTTCATCATTTTGAATTTGTACAACTGAAACTGTTGTTTCAATTGAATGATCGGCAGCAGATCTTTGAATAGACTGAACGATTATTTTTTGAGCTTCTTTTTTTGCATCTGCTTTAGCTTGATCTGTAATTTCTTTCACTAAAACCGTAGCATCAATTCTGGCCTGGTTAACAAGGTTTTCCATAAGCATCTTTTTTGCCTCTTCTGATGTCAAACCTGAAATTCTCTCAAGCCGTAAATTTTGCTCCTCCTCTAACTTATTCAAATCTTCAACTTTACTATCGAGTTTCTTCTTTTCCTCATTTATCTCAAGTTCAATCTTTTTATTCTCTTGTTCCTTTTGAAGAATCAGATCGAATTTTTTTTCGCTGTTTTCTTCTCTTTGCTGAAGCTGTTTTTCAAGATGGCTCAGCTTCTGTCTTTTTTGATTTACTTCTTTATCAAACTCCGTTTTCTTTTTATACCATTCATCTTTAACTTCTAAAAGTTTTTCACGCTTTATGTTTTTAGATTCTTTTTCAGCATCCGCAACAATCCTTTTGGCTTCGGATTCAGCAGTAACAATATTCTTCTTTCCTAATTTTGAATTGAACAACCACCCTAAATAAAAGAAAACAATAATAACAACGACGAGTATCGGAATTAATATTAGAACATCCATTTTACCTCCACATTATATTTTTTAAAGCCGCCTCTGCCGCTCCCGTAACTAATAGGAAAAACCCTATTAATCACAGTGGGAATACTCTCGAACGCTTTTTACTTCCACTGTTGCACGTAAAGTACAGTCTGCACCATAAGGATGAAGATGAGGCCTGTAATAGACGCCGAAGTTATACTCCCAATTAGTTGTTGTTAGTTTTTCACTAATAATCGAGAGCGACAGCGCGGTAATTATTAGGAAGGTTCAGATATTTCTGGTTGATTTAAAAGAAGCTTCAATTTTTTAATTTTATCGGATGCCTGAATTAAAAACTCCCGGTTCTTGTTTTTCTCTATAAACAAATCATAAGCAATATTCAAACAAGCAATAATAGCAATAGTCTGCGCCGGCTGATCGGGCAGTTCATCTTTAGTCTCTTCCATTACTTTGTTAACGTAAATAGCAAGTTCTTTTGCTATCTCTTCGTTCTCAACTAAGAGAGAATATTCTTTATCGAATATTTTTATTTTAAGCTTCTTTTTTTCCACTTGTTATCCGTTTACCATCCTACATACATAAAAATAAAGAACTTATTTTACCTATCGGAAGATAGGTGATAATTTATTCTCGAAATTAAATCATTAATTTTAATTTTAAAATTTTCTCGCTCCTCAGAGTTTAAATTAATTTTTTCCTCCGCTTTTTGTTTTATTGATTGCAGATCTTCTTCCAAGCGTGAAACTTCCTGATGAAGAAGATTTTTATCCTCCTGAGCCGAATCCAGACTTACTTCAAGTTCTTTGTTTCTTTCAAGAGTATCGCTGTACTTATCATTTAATATTTCAATCTCTGATTCAAGTGCACTCAGTTCGGTTATTAAAGTTTCGTATTTTGCAAGGTCAACCAATTAATTACCTCTTAAAATTGCGTTAAACTTTTCTGTTATTTTTTTTATAAGATTTTTAAAATCGTTTTCAACTTCTTCATCAGTTAGAGTTTTATTGTAATCAAAATACTCCAAACTGAATGCCATACTTTTGCTATCTTCACCTAAATCTTTGCTCTCGAAAATATCGAAAATTTCCACCTCTTTTAAAATACCTGAACTTTGCTCTAAAATGAAATTTGTTACCACCTCGTAAGTAACAGATTTGTTAAAAATAAAAGCAAAATCTCTGTTAATTTTCGGATATTTTAGTGGTTCAGTATACTTTCGTTTTTCTGTCTTTATTTCAAAGATCTTATCTAAATCAATTTCAAAGCTGTAAACATCCTGCTCAATATCAAACAGGTCTAAAGCATTTTTGCTTACTTTGCCACCAACAGCAACAACATCATCATTAAAGTTTTTACTGAAATAATATTCGTAAATACTTTTTTCACTTGAATTATAAGTATCATTTAAAAGATTGTCAAGCGAAAATTTAGAAAAAAACGAATTAACCAATCCTTTTAGATCATAAAAGTCATAGCTTTTTTCATCTGTATTCCAGCTTCTTTCATCTTTTTTCCCGGTTAGAAGTAAAAGCAATTTTCTTTTTTCTGAAATATCACCGAAGCTTTTTAAATTCTCGTTAGTTGTGTTAAAAACATTTCCGATTTCGAAGAGCGAAAGGTCTT
Source organism: Ignavibacteriaceae bacterium (assembly GCA_013042995.1). Classification (GTDB taxonomy): domain Bacteria; phylum Bacteroidota; class Ignavibacteria; order Ignavibacteriales; family Ignavibacteriaceae; genus IGN2. The sequence goes on from JABDPB010000147.1 coordinate 7,231, forward strand.
TTTCACCTTTATTTATATTATTTGCTACCGTTTGCAATGCGGCAATAGTGAGGGATGTTCTTAAATAAGCCATATCCCTGCTTTGCGGATTTGAAATTTTAATAGGTTTGCCGGTTATTTTTGCAAGAAATTCTGATATGAGAGGATTATTCAGAATTTCTTTTAATCCCATCATTACAGCACAATTCCTAACTTCGTCTGTAAATAAAGATTCATCATCTCTTTTTTCCATCGTGATCCCAATTTTACTTACTGCTGGAATTTTATTGTAGCCATAGATTCTTGCAACTTCTTCAATTAAATCAACTTCTCGTTCTATATCCGGTCTGTATGTTGGAACTACAACTTCAAGTGAATCACTTAAATCTTTAATAATATTTATTCCTAGCCTATTAAAGATTTTTACTACTTCAGTTTTCGGAACATCAAAACCTAAAATCTTTTTAATTCTCTGAAAACGTATAATAATTTCTTTGTTTTTTATTCTGGACGGATAAATATCTATGTGATCTTTTGCAACCTCACCACCTGCAACTTCTGAAATTAATTGTGCAGCTCTTTGTGAAGCATAAAGTGTGTTCGAAGGATCAGTACCTCTTTCAAACCTATATGATGAATCAGTTACAAGCTGCAGCTTACGAGAAGTTTTTCTGATTGATTTAGGATTGAAATATGCACTTTCTATTAAAATATTTTTTGTGGACTCAGCTACTTCAGAATTTTCCCCACCCATTACACCAGCTATTGCAACTTCTTTTTCTCCATCGCAAATCATCAGTGTGTGTTTATCTAGTTCTCTTTCTTTTGAATCGAGAGTTGTAAACTTCTTTTTTGTTTCGGTGCTTTTAATAATAATTTTTTTCTTAGCAAGAAGATCCAGATCGAAAGCATGCAGCGGCTGTCCCAATTCCATCGCAACGAAATTTGTTACATCTACTACATTATTTATAGGGCGCAGACCAATACTCTTTAATTTATTCTTTAACCATTCAGGTGATTCTTTAATCGTTAAGTTCGTTACAACTTTCGCAGTATACCTTGGACAATTAATTTTATCCTCAATTTCAATTGATGCGTAATCTTTTGCTTCTTTTTGTGATTCATTTAAATCAATTTTCGGCAGCTTTAAATCTCGATTAAAAATTGCGGCAGCATCTCTTGCAACACCAATGTGCGAAAGTGCATCCGGACGGTTTGGTGTTATTGCTATATCCAGTAGAACATCATTTAATTGAAGCGCTTCATTAAGTAGAGTACCCGGTACAAGATCATCATTCAAAACCATAATTCCGGAATGATCATCACTCAATTCAAGTTCATCTTCTGCGCATATCATTCCAAATGATTCAACACCGCGAATCTTTGCTTTTTCTATTTTGAAATTTGCTTTGGGAATGAAAACACCAACAGATGCAAGAGCTACAATCTGTCCTGCCTTAACATTCGGCGCACCGCATACAATTTGTAAATCTTCTTTCCCATCAAATACTGAACAAACGGTTAACCTGTCGGCATTTGGATGTTTGTTTACATTTTTTACTTTTCCAACAACTAAAGTGCTGTATTTTTTATTTTGATCTGTATAATCCTCTACCTCTAAACCAGCCATAGTTAATTTATCAACAATGTCTTCAGTAGAAATTCCATCGAGGTTAACGTAATCTTTTAGCCAGTGTAGTGAAATGTTCAAATGTAAACTATCCCGTTAAAATTGTTTTAAAAAACGATGATCATTCTCAAAAAACATTCTTATATCATCTATGCCATATTTTAACATTGCAATTCTTTCAATACCCATCCCGAAAGCATAGCCTGTGTATTTTTCAGAATCGTAATCAACATGCTTAAACACATTTGGATCAACCATTCCGCAGCCAAGTATTTCGAGCCAGCCTGTTTTTTTGCAAACTCTGCATCCCTTCCCTTTGCAAATGTAACAGGTAATATCCATTTCGGCACTTGGCTCAGTAAAAGGAAAGTAGCTTGGACGGAAACGGTATTTCAAATCGGTTCCGTAAAATTGTTTTGCAAATGAAACAAGTGTTCCCTTCAGTTCTGCAAAAGTAACATCAGTATCAACGTATATTCCATCAACCTGATGAAACATGCAAAAACTGCGTGCGCTAATAGCTTCGTTCCGGTAAACTCGTCCCGGCATTATTCCCCGAACAGGCGGTTTCAATTTTTCCATGATTCGAATTTGGACAGGGGTTGTATGCGTGCGAAGAACAAAATCATCACTTACGAAAAATGTATCCTGCATATCTCTTGCCGGATGATCGGGCGGGAAATTTAATGCTTCAAAATTATAGAAATCGGATTCTAACTCAGGTCCCTCATAAACTGAAAAACCCATTCCTTTAAAAATATTTTTTATTTCATCCAGAGTTTGGATAAGCAAATGTTTGCTACCGGTTTTATACTTTGAGCCTGGGAGAGTAAGATCAATTGCTGCGGAAGATACTTTATCGTCTCCGCCGTATTTCAACTTTAAATTGTTAAATGCTGCTGTAATTTCTTGTCGGAGCGAATTTAATTTTTTACCAACTGAGGGTTTATCTGCCTTTGGTACTGATTTCAATTGACCAAATAACTGAGTTACCAAACCTTTTCGGCTTAAATATTTAATTCTGATCAGTTCCAGTTTTTTATCGGAGTCAGCTTCTTTTATATCCTGATCAAAATCTTGTTTTACCCGATCAATTTCTTCAAACAGCATTGGAGTATTTACGGTTATTTAAAGTAATACCCTCTTCAAAATTAAAGATTATAATGATGAAGAGGGTGAAAATTATTTAACAGCGAACTTTACTATTTCAGCAAAGGACTCAGGATTTTCAACTGCAAGACTTGCAAGCACTTTTCTGTTAATCAATATTCCTTTTTGCTGAAGAGCATTCATTAATCGGGAATAAGTTGTGCCGTTTATTCGTGCTGCAGCATTAATTCTTGCAATCCACAATTGGCGAAAAGTTCGCTTTTTAAGTTTTCTATCTCGGTATGCATGGACTAATCCTTTTTCAACCGAGTTTTTTGCAATTGTGTAAACGTTACCTCTTGCGCCGCGGTATCCTTTAGATTGCTTTAGTATTTTTTTTCTTCTTCTTCTGGAAGCTACACTATTACTTGCTTTTGGCATTTTAAATAATCCTCATTCTTTAGTGAACCATTGTCTGTACTCTTTTCTGATCTGCCTTATGAACCAAAGTGGCTTTTCTAAGGTGCCTTTTTCTTTTGGTTGTTTTGGAAGTCAGAATGTGAAGCATATAAGCTTTTTTTCTCTTAAATTTACCGGAAGCAGTCTTCTTAAACGTTTTAGCTGCTCCACGGTTACTTTTCATTTTTGGCATATTATTTTTCCGTTTTTTGTTGTTTTTTCTTTCCTTTTTTTGAAATAGGTACAACGATTAAGCTCATGTTTCTACCTTCTAACTTAGGTTCCATTTCAATTTTTCCAATCTCTTTAACTTTTTCGATGAACCTGTTAAGTAATTCTTCTCCTTTATCAACATAAGCCATTTCTCTTCCCTTAAACATAACCGTCGCTTTAACTTTATTTCCTTCTTCTAAAAAATTTATTGCATGTTTTGTCTTAAATTCAAAATCGTGAACATCAGTATTTGGATGAAATCTTATTTCTTTTAAAACTGATACTGCCTGGTTTTTTCGTTGCAGCTTCTCTCTTTTTTGCTGTTCATATCTGAATTTACCGTAATCAATAATTTTACAAACAGGCGGTTTAGCCTGCGGTGCAATTTCAACAAGGTCCCTTCCCTTGTCTGCTGCAAGTTTTGTGGCGTCGCTAATTAAAAATACACCAAGTTGTTTTCCATCAACATCAATAACTCTTACTTTTTGAGCTCTTATCTCATCATTTATTCTAATCTTAACTGTGTTTGCGATGTAATACCTCTCTAATTTATTGTATAATCTTTGTTTTTAATTTCAATTGTAATTTTATCAATAAAATCGGATAAAGCAAAAGAACCCAAATCTCCTTTTCTATGCTGTCGCACCGATATGTTTTCAGACAACTCTTCCTTTTCACCCAATATCAGCATATAAGGAATTTTTTTTAGTTCCCAATCCCTTATTTTGTAACCTACTTTTTCGTTTCGATCATCAAGTTCAACTCTAATATTTTTATCTTTTAAGTCCTTAACAATTTGCTCCGAATAATTGATAAAATTTTGTGAAACAGGGATAATTACAGCTTGAGTGGGGGCAAGCCACAGCGGAAATTCACCGCCAAAATGTTCAATCAAAATTCCTATAAATCGTTCCATAGAGCCAAATGGTGCTCGATGAATTACAACTGGTCGATGCTTTTGTCCATCATTCCCGGTATACTCAAGATCGAATCTTTCCGGCATAACATAATCTACCTGCACTGTTCCAAGCTGCCATTTTCTTCCGATAACATCTTTTACAACAAAATCAATTTTAGGTCCATAGAACGCGGCTTCACCTTCTTCAACAACGTAAGTTAATTTCATTCTCTTGGCAGCTTCTTTCAGTTCTGCCTGAGCTTTTTCCCACAATTTAATATCACCACCGTACTTTTCTGTATTGTCATCCCTGAAAGAAAGTATTGTAGTAAAATCTTTAAAGCCTATAACTGCAAATACTTGCTTTATTAAATCAATCACATCACATATTTCATCAAGTAGTTGATCCTGACGAACAAAAATATGCGAATCATCAATTGCAAAAGAGCGTACTCTAGTTAAACCGGTTAATTCACCTGATTGCTCGTAACGGTAAACAGTTCCAAACTCCGTGTAACGTATCGGAAGATCTTTATAGCTTCTTGGTTTGGAAGCATAAATTTGAAAATGATGTGGACAGTTCATCGGCTTTAATAGATATTCATCTTTTCCTTCTTCAAGAATCAGAGGCGGAAACTGGCTGTCACTGTAATACGGATAATGCCCACTGGTTTTATATAAATTAATGTTTCCGATGTGAGGAGTGATTACAGGTTCATACCCCCTTTTCCTCTGTTCTTCTCTTAAATAATTCTCCAAAGTTTCTCTTAAAATAGTTCCCTTAGGAAGCCAGATTGGTAAACCGCTTCCTACATTTCCAGATAGTAAAAATATATCGAGTTCTTTACCTAATTTTCTATGATCTCGTTTTTTTGCTTCTTCAAGTTTTTGCAGATGTTCATCGAGCATTTTTTTCTTCGGGAAGGAAACGCCGTAAATTCTCTGAAGCTGTTTTTTATTTTCATCACCACGCCAATACGAACCAGAAACTCCTAAAAGTTTTACATATTTTATTTTACCTGTAGAAGGTAAATGCGGTCCGGTGCACAAATCGGTAAAACCACCTTCGTTGTAAATGCTTATTGTTTCGCTGCTCTCATCCAGTTCACTTAAAATTTCTAATTTATATTCGTCACTCTGTTTTTCAAAAAAGTCAATAGCTTCGGGTTTTGATAATTCAACACGTTCAAAAGTTTTATTTTCTTTGCTCAATTCGTGCATTTTGTTTTCAATCTTCAAAATATCTTCTTCTGAAAGTTTGGTTTTAATATCAAAATCATAATAAAAACCATTGTCAATAGCCGGTCCAACTCCGAATTTTGCTTCGGGATATACCGATTTTATTGCATGGGCCATCAAGTGTGAAGATGAATGCCAGTAGACTTCTTTTCCTTCATCATCATTAAAAGTTAAAAAACGTATTTCTGTATCGTTATTTATCTTTCCACATAAATCAATAACAGATCCGTCCACTTTTGCAACAAGAACTTCTTTAGCAAATCTCTCCGAAATAGACTGGGCGATTTGAAACGCCGTAATGCCTTTCTCAAATTCTCTGCTGTTCCCATCCGGAAATTTTATTTTAACTTTATTCATCTTTTTTTATAATAAAAAACCTGCCTGACGGCAGGCGAATCAAATCATATTTTTTGATTCAGGGTACAATCCTTTTAAATTAAGAAATAAGTTTGTGTGGGCTCTAAAGGATTCGAACCTTTGACCTTCTGCACGTCAAGCAGACACTCTAACCAACTGAGCTAAGAGCCCAACAATATTTAAGTACCGAGGGCCGGACTCGAACCGGCAC
>JABDPB010000162.1 GCA_013042995.1 Ignavibacteriaceae bacterium
TTTTAAGTCTAAACTTTTGTTCAGATCTAATGAAATTTTGTAATTCTTCAGAAAAGATAAGTTTTTCCCTCTTCAATAATAATGACAAGTATCCTAACATTTGAATTAATGATCCTATGATCATTGGATAATTGAAAATGACTGTAATTGATCTGAGAAAATGAATTGAAAGTATTATACCTCTGTTATAATCCCTTTTACCATCATCAAATAATATTTTAAAAATATTCAATCCAACACTACTAGTCTTTCTATTATGTAATACCACCAAATCCTCAAATGTCTTTACTTCCCATCCGTGCATTCTTGCATTAGCGCAAGCCACCGAGTCTTCTCCCCCCCAACGTAATGGATATATTCCTCCAATTTCTTCAAAACATTTTCTTCTGAATAGTTGAACCGCTCCCCTAACACTATATTGACTATATGATATTTTAACCTTTTTACCATCATAAACATCATAGAAACCTCCACCCGCTATACCTAGTCTAGCTGATTCGTCAAATTTTTTAGTGATATTTTTATAATAATTTTCATCGAAAGTTATATCTGCATCTAAAATACCAATGAAATCGAAATCCAGGTTCTTCAATAGATCATATGCAGCACTTATAGCATGAACCTTTGAAGCAAAATTTCGATTTTTAGCACCATCGAATTTTAAGAGTCTAATAAAACTATATTCATTAGAATATTTATTTACGAGGTCGTCTGTTCCATCAGTCGAGTGATCGCTTACAATTATCCACTTTTTAGGTTGTAAAGTCTGACACACTACAGATTTGATTGTTGACTCAATAAAATCAGCTTCATTTTTTGCGGCAGTAATTAAGACGTAATTGTTTTTCATGGTTAATCAATAATTATTGATCTAATTTTAATTTAAAGTTGTTGATTGATAAATCAATTAAATAATTCTGGTTTATCCTTAATCAGATACAATAAAGTAATAAACACTTTAATTGGATAATCTAGACTAAAAAATAGTTTCCAGAATATTTTTCTGCTTTTAAGAATCCTGATAAACAGTACCTCACAATTAATCACTTCGAGGGCGGGCAGGTTAAATAAAAAATTTGCATCATGTACTCCAAATTTTATAATAAGTACTTAGATCAAGATCTGAAAATAGAGAAAATTTAAATCGATCAGGGTTATCTTTTACAAATTTAAGGAAGGATTTAAGTTGTGATTCATTATACCTTGTAAAAGTTTTTGAATGTCCAATGATAACAAATGGTATGTCAATATTTGTTTTGCTACATTTTTTTTCTGCATTTAATAATCCATTAATAAGTTGTTTCCCTGTACACTGATTATAGTCCATTTTAAATGAATATTTATTAAAAGGGATTTTAGACACTTTATAAAATTTGCTTTTAAGTGAAGATACAAAAGACGAATTAAGATTATTTTGGTATTCTCGGGAATTATTTAGATTTATTTTTTCCACAGTCATTGGGTTTTTTACTCTTAGTCTACTAATTACCTGGGCAGCTAACCGGTACATTCTATTTAGCGAAATAAAAGAAGTTATCGATCTCTGTTCAGTATAAATAGGGATTTCAATTAGTCTGCCTTCCTGATTCATTTGACATATTTCATTTTCATCAACGGGCCAGGGCAATAATGAGTGATGCGCTGAAGAATAGTCAAAACTATTGGTCCCTCCTCTTTTACCATTCTTAAAGACTGATGTATCGATCTTGAATCCATTATCAGTCAATGCACGAACAATATTATTAGTTGGTTGCATCTGCCAGCCCCCTGCTCTGAAAACTATACAATTATAATCCTTTTTTACATCAATAAGAGTTCGGGTCAAAAAATCTTTAGTTTGTTTTATCATCATGAACAATGAATCGTATGTTTCTTCTTTCAAGATATAGGACCCTGGATCTTGTTCCCAAGCTCCATTTTTTAGTTGTGCATTAAAATAAGTCGGATGAAGATGTAATTGTACATCGTGACCGCCAATTACTGCATACTTTAATTGTTTTATTATCGTTATAATAATAATCATCTTTCCCCTGTGTTTCGAAGTACTCTTTAAATTTTAATATCTCAGCTACATCTGCCATAATTGTTAATTTAGCACCATAATTATTAAATAGATCCAAATTTCGATAAGTGGGTTCTACCATAAGCTTCATTGGAGAACCGACCCCATTTCCATGTATTTCATAATCAGGTGTAAATATTATATGAATCATATATATATTATGTACTTTTATTATTTACTTAATTATTAGCAGAATATTTACAGGTGCTACACTGGTTAACTATAGAATATTACAAATATTGTTTACAAATTGACTAAGTACATTTGCAATCATTCTTTACTGAGTTGTATTGATGATTCCGTTTCTCAATTTTTATTTTATTCTTTATATCGTTTTCATCTCTCAAGACTATTAATCTTCCTAAAGATTCAAAATAATGATCAACTCCTCCAATCTGACTACAAAAAGTACTATATGCCGGAACATTTAATGCAGCAGCTTCTGTAATCATTGCACCACTCCCACTTATCACAAGATCTGAGTTCCAGATTAAATCCAGCCCATTCATAGCAAAATTAATAAAAGAAAGACAACCGGACATAAATTGATTTCGCCAATCCTGTTTAATTTCATTTTCCTGATCTTTTGTTCCGGGTGTAAAAATAACTTTGATATTATCCCGTTTTGATAAATACTTGATGTGGAACTCAAGCAGATAACTACTTTTCTCACTAAATAATGTGCTAAAACAGCAGGGGAGCGAACTGTAATAATCACCGTTTCTCTATCAAAATCAAGCAAATTAGCTCGTTCCTTTGAAGGTCTATAAGATGATATATATATATCCTCTTTTACTCCGTTATACTTTAAAATTTACTTGTACTTAAGAGTGATTTTATTCTCTTCAATCATTATTGGGGCAAAAACAAAATCAGCCCTAATAAAAAATAAAATATGAGGTGATTTGTCCAAATCAATACAGATCTTATTATTAAAAGTATGTGTCATTTATTGTGGCCAGTTGCATGAATTCTTAAACCCTTGATATAACATAATGATATTATTTCAGAGGACGACAATATCCGGGTCCTGTGAAGATTTATATTCATTTATTAACTTGTTTGTTTGCTTCAGACTTGCGCCTTCAAATTTCTTTCCTTTCAAAAACAGGTAAAGACGTACAATTATGTAAAATATTTTATTCTTAATTTTACTACGATCATAAGTAAACGTATATCCTTTCTTTAATTCTGCACCCATTCCTTTCTTAAAAAGTTGAATTCCAGCAAATTTTGAATCCTTCCGATAAACTAATCTGGCGCCTCCCAAATCAAGCTTTTTTACATTCAATCTTATCAAATCCATAAATAACTCAAAATATATCAAATTCTGACAATTAAAGGATCTATTAGCCACCCCTGAATATAGGGCTGAGGCTCCTTGTTCATTAAATAAAACTACTAAAGAGCCCACAGCTACGTTTCCTTTCTTAGCAAGGTAAAATTTCGAGTTGTCTCGTATTTCATTTTTTATTTTAATCAAAAAATCGTAGGATGGAGAATAAGGACTTTTTGATCTTTTAAATGTGTCATTTATCAATTTATGAACAGTATTAACATCATTTGTTTCGGAGACAGTGACACCATCTTTAATGGCTTTTCTGATTGCGCCTCTGAACTTTTTTGGGAAAAATTTTATAACCTCCTGCTCTGTTTTTATGGACTCTAGATTTAGGACATAAGAACCCCACTCAATAAATTCAGACTTATCCGGTACCGTCTTAAAAAGACATTGTGCCATAGGATGAGCAACAATATCGGCAATTTTCTCTTTATCAATTAAATTAATAACCTCATTCAGAAACATTTTCTGACTTGAAATGTTTTCTTCTTCACCTTTAATACTTATAATCGCCTCTGTAAATTTCAATCTTTTTATCCAAAGATGCTTTCCAATGAAGTATGGTAAAGCGAATTTATCATTGAAAAAATATCCAAAATTGTTATTTGTCGCCTTTAACTTTAAATATTCAACGGTGGCGAAAATTGGAAGTTTAAAAGTATTAGCAGGTAATACCTGTGTAATCCTCACATCAATCAACCTTTACCTCCTTAATAGCTATATTTATATAATTCAAAATTTCGATTTAGAGCACCATCGAATTTTAATAGACTAATAAAACTATATTCATTAGAATATTTATTTACGATGTAGTCTGTCCCATCAGTAGAGTGATCGCTTACAATTATCCATTTTTTAGGTTATAAAGTCTGTCGCACCACAGATTTGATTGTTGATCCAATAAAATCAGCTCTATTTTTTGCGGCAGTAATTAAGACGTAATTGTTTTCATGGTTAATCATAAATTAAGGTAATTTCACTTTCACCCTTACTGGCGTATACGGCAATTTTACTCCCAAAATGCATTTTAAGTAAAAGTTTTTTTAAATTCATATCTTAATTGGGTAGTTCTGGTTTCTTTCATTGTGAAATTTAATCATTAAAAAACCAGGAATTCTTTCAGTTAATTAGTTTGCGGATATTGACAGCGAATTTTTTGCTAATAATACTCAGTTTAAATAACTAATAATGTAATTTGTAATTTCATCTAAAACGCCTGAACCTTCATTGCTTTTATTCAAGGTTAAATTTCTTTTCTCAAGCTTGATTTTATTTTTTATGTCGGTTTCGTCTCTCAAAATTATTAATCTTCCAATAGATTCAAGATAATTATCTACCGCACCAACCTGTCCACCAAACGTACTGTAAGCTGGAACATTGAGGGCTGCAGCTTCTCTAATCATTGTTCCTCCCCCACTTACAACCAAATCAGAATTCCAAATTATATCCAATCCATTCATCACTTTGGCTGGTATATAAAATTTGCCCGTTCTGAATTCTTCCTTCCATTGGCTTCTAATCTCTGCTTCCTGATCTTTGGTTCTTGGAGTAATAATTATATATGTTTTTTCAGAATCCTTTAAAAATTTCAATAGCTCTTTAAACAACTTATCACTTTCGAGAGTATGATAGTGCGCCAAAGTTGCTGGGGGTCTAATTGCAACTACTATTTTACTATTGTTGATGCCAAGTTTTTCTCTTATGCCTGGATTCGGTTTAAAGTATGGAACATAAACGTCTTCTTTTATTCCTTTATATCGAAAAACATTTTTAATAGACATCGTCTTTTCTTCTGGAATCATTTCAGGTACTAACACAATATCTGGCTGGAATAGAGGAACTTCTTTGGTATGCTCATAGTCAAATGCAACAGCTACTTTAATACCTAAAATATTTCCAGCAATACACTGAGATCTTGAACCATGAGAAATCGTCAAGCATGGTTTCTTTCTGAACACAACCATTATTAGTTGTAAAACTCGTAAAAATGTACCAAGAGATTTTAGTAAGATATTTTTTCCATAATGTCTGCCAACTTTTTTATACTCTATTCTGAATAAGTTAAGTAAATCGAACACCTGAGCATAATCTCTCGCTGTAACAAATACATTTACGTCCCTCTTTTTCAGCTGCTCTATTATAGGATGAAAGAATAATACATGTGGCGAGTTATCTACATCGATCCATACTAATTTTTTATTGTTTCTTTTCATTATATTTTACTAATCCTTCAAACAAATTTTATAATTGAATAAATTTTAATTATTCAATTTTGTAGAATTTAGCGTCATTCCTCTTATCTAAGGTGAATACATCTTATCCAAGAGTTTTACTGAATTTTGCTACTTGTTTAGGTAATGCTTGCCAATATTTTCCTTCATATTCAGACTTTACATAATTTAAAAAGCCTTTATATAATTCAACAGAATATTCCTCAAAAGCTGGTTTTCCATTTAATGACATATAGTCTGGATGTGTATTCAATAGAGCCATACCACCTTTTTTAACAATCCAATCAAGTTTGTTTTTCCAGATATCTATATTTTTTTCCTCAAATATGATGAATACTGAATGATCCTGCGGTAGGGTATATGGTAATTCTAAATAACTGCCATTGCCTTTTTTGTTATAAACGATGAAAGGGAAAATAGTTTCTATTCCCTTAGATTGCGGTTCAAAAGGATCAGTATCAAAAGTGGAGAGATCATATTCAACATTTAATTTATGGATCCATTGCAAATTACAATGCATAGCTGGTGAACGAAACCCCACAGCATTCCAATCTTCTAAATATTTATTTATTTTTTTAGCTCGTTTATAAAAAATATTTTGATTTTTAAATAATTTACCATCGTGATTCAATCCATGAACACCGATTTCAAAACCATCCTTAACTAATTCTTTTAGAATATTTTTATCAACTTGATATCTTTCCGGCACAAAGTTAAAAGAGGATTTAAACCCTAATGAGCTCTCGATTTTCATTAATTCAATACACTTTTCCTGACCTTTTGCAAATTCAACATCATGCGTAAGAACTAAAGCAAATTGCTTTTCATCTGGCCATCCTTTCCAATTATCAGGTTTCTTACCTGCTCTCTCTAATATGGGCCATTCAGAAGTTACTATGTTTCTTCTTCGCTTCATTACACCTCGTCTTATATACAGCTGCAATGTGCGTGGTAGAAGAGGTTTAATAACGTAATAAACTTTATTTATTAATTTTTCCAATTATGCATCCAAGAATAAAAGAATAACGGTTTTTAGTTAGAAGAGTTTATACTCCGCTCAATTTCAGTTTTTAAATTTTTTGCCAAATCTCTTACAAATGGTTCGTTTAGAATACCTCTTGGATTAATTGGCATTTCAATAGTTTCAATCCCATGTGAAGCTAATTCTCCCCAACCAAAAGAAGTATCATTTAAACCGGAATAATATCTCTTCGGTTTAAACAGGATCACCTTGCCGTCATACTTCTTTGGAATATAATCTGCCTGAGCTTTATCATTTATTTTATCAATCATTAAGTGAGTGTAAGTCAATCCATTGCCGATTGCTAATTTCCTGGTAAGTTTTGACCAAAGAATATTAAACTTAACCTTATACCTGCTTAATTCCAGTTGAGTCTTATCCTTAAAATATCTGGATCTGTTTTCTGAACTGCTGAGAATAATATTGCCGATCTGAAATCCTATATGTTGAATATAATGATAGATTTTTTGGTAGAGTGGAAAACTAGGGGGGGTTGCCTGGAAATTATAAGCTTCCAGCATTGCTATCAAAGCAACTTCATCACCGCCCTGTTTTAGTTGTTGAGCCACCTCATAAGCAATTGCTCCCCCCATGCAATAACCTCCAAGCAGGTAAGGACCATCCTGCTGAACTTTTTTCATCTCACTAATATAATTAGCAGCCATTTGGTCAAATTGGGTAACAAGATCTTCCTTTCCATCGAGTCCCTTGGATTGGAAACCATATACCGGCTGATCTTCACCTAAATAATAAGCAAGATCTTTATATAATAGAACATTTCCTTCAGCACCATGAAATAGAAACAAAGGTGGCTTCATCCCTTTTGTTTGTATCGGAACCAAAGAAGACCAGGTCTGCTGCCAATCCTTCGACCTAAGAATCTCTGCAATTTGCCCAATTGTTGGAGCAAGAAACAAAGTTGCCAGAGGTAAATTCTTTCCAATCTTTTTTTCTATTTGTGAAAATAATTTAGCTGCCAGCAAGGAGTGACCCCCAAGTTCGAAGAAATTGTCATTAATACCTATATTTTTAACTCCTAATGCTTTTTGCCAGATTGCTGCTAACTGTAATTCCAGTTCATCCCTTGGTGCAATATATTTTGATTCAGTTTCTAATTTGGATGTATCGGGTTCAGGAAGAGCTTTACGATCTATCTTAGCATTTGGTGTAAGTGGGAATTTATCCATAGTTACAAACAGAGAAGGGATCATATATTCGGGAAGTTTTTCTTTTAGAAATTCTCTTAAATCACCCAGCTTGATTTCTTGTTTATCCAATGGAACTATGTAAGCCACCAACCGCTTATCAAGGTTTGCATCCTCTCTTGCAACTACTACTACCTCTTTAACACTTTTTAAGTTGGCTAATATGTTTTCAATTTCCTCAAGTTCAATCCTGAATCCTCTAACCTTTACCTGGAAATCCATACGACCTAAAAATTCAATGTCCCCGTTGTTTTTAAACCTTGTAAGATCCCCGGTTCTGTAAAGTTTAGAACCAGGTTTACCAATAGGATTGTCAATAAATTTTTCATTTGTCAATTCGGGTCGGTTCAAATATCCTCTTGCAAGTCCATCTCCTCCTATAAAAAGTTCACCAGGTACACCAATCGGGACACGGTTAAGTTCTTTATCAAGTATATAAAATTGTGTATTGTTAATTGGTAATCCAATAAAAACTGCATCGTCTCCAGGCTCGATTTTCTTAACTGCAGACCAGACGGTTGTTTCAGTGGGACCGTACATATTCCAGAGTTCTTCGCTGCATTCAAGTATTTTATTTGCTAGATCTCTGTGTAATGCTTCACCCCCACATAGTATTTTAAATTTCGCAGTTCGTTTCCATCCTGCCTCTATTAAAAGTTTCCAGGTTGACGGTGTTGCCTGCATAACAGTAGCATTGGTTTGATCAATCAAACGTAAAAGAGAATTTCCATCACTGGTTTCATTTCTGCCCGCGAGCACTACTTTTGCACCTGATATTAATGGTAAGAATATTTCTAATACCGAAATGTCAAACGAGACCGTTGTAACTGCAAGAAGTACATCATTTTTGGTGATGCCGGGTTCTTTCTGCATAGAAATTAAAAAATTTGCTGCGGCACTGTGGTCAATCATCACACCCTTCGGTCTACCCGTCGAACCGGAAGTATATATTACATAAGCTAATCTTGTTGGTTCAATGAGTCTCACCGGATTATCAGTACTTTCTCTTTGAACTTTATCCCACTCTTTATCAATACACATCTTTTTACATGCCGAATTTGGAAAGATTGTTAATAGGTGCTCTTGTGTGAGAAGTGTCCTAATTTCAGCATCCTCTAACATGTATCTTAATCTTTCCTGTGGAAATGATGGATCCATAGGCACATAAGCTGCACCAGCTTTTAAAATACCCAGTAATCCAATAATCATATCTAGAGATCGTTCTACACAAATGCCAACTAAAGCATTCGGCTCAACCCCAGTCTTTAATAGGTAATTAGCTAGCTGATTAGCTCTCGAGTTCAATTCAGTATATGTTAAAGTCTTTCCTTCAAATTCGACTGCAACCTTTGTGCCTGCACTTTTTACCTGTTCCTCAAAAAGTTTATGTAAACATTGAGGGCCGGAATGCATTACCTCGGTACTGTTAATGCTATCTAAAAATTTAATTTCTTCCAAGCTTAATAATGAATAATCAGAAATATTTTTGTCTGGATCTGAAATGATTTCCCTGAGCACGATCTCAAAATGATCTATCATCCTTTTTATAGTTTCAGCTTTAAACAAATCCGTTGGATATTCAATAAATCCTTCTGTACCTGTTTTACTCTCTCTGAGTTCAATAAGTAAATCAAATTTTGAGGTGCCAGTTCCAACCTGAACCGGTTCAACCTTTAGATCAACGAAAATGGATTCATACTCCGGCATTGTCGGAAGAAGTGAGAACATAATTTGAAATAGAGGGTTCTGGTTAAGCTCTCTTTTAGGTTGAATCTCTTCAACTAATTTATCGAACGGTATATCCTGATTATCAAATATGTTAAGGCTCTTTTCCCGGACCCGTATCAGCAGATCATTGAATGATAAATCCTTACTTATTGAAGAGCGAAATACGACAGGATTGATAAAAAATCCAATCAGGTTTTCAAGTTCTTCACTATTCCTGATCACATTGGCAGAAGCAATAGATATATCATCTTGTTCTGAATAATGATAGAACAAAACTTGAAGCGCACTAAGAAAAGTCATAAATAAAGTGCACCCCTGTGAAAGAGATAAGGATTTTAGTTGTTCAACAAGATCGAAAGGAAGTTTAAATTTTATTAAATCACCATTGTAACTTAGCACAGCAGGTCTGATAAAATCACAGGGTAATGCAGTTGACGTATTAGAATCTTTTAATTCATCCTTCCAAAAATTCAATTGTTTTTGCTTATCTTCAGATTTAAACCATTCTCTTTGCCAGATAGTGAAATCGGCAAACTGTAATGGCAGTTCATCAGGAAGTGAATTATCTCCAATAATAATATTATTGTATAGTGCACTGAGTTCTTTTATAAAAATTCCGACAGACCATCCGTCAAAAATTATATGATGAAATGTAAAGGTAAGCAGGTGGTTAAGATCATCAAGCTTGATTATTTTGCATCTGAATAAAGGACTTTTTTTGAGATTAAACGAAGTCCTTACCTCATCGCTTGCAAGTGAAAGAGCCTTCTCAAATATTTCATCATTGGGAGAATTGGATAGATCAACAACTCTGACTTTAAAGTCTACGCTTGCATAGATTATTTGTGAGACTTCACCATTAACAGTATCGAAGCAGGTACGTAATGCTTCGTGACGTTTAATGACAATGGATAAACTTTTTTCCAATGCAGGAATATTCAGCTTTCCTTCAACCTTTAAGCAAAGCGGCAAATTATATATTGCTCTTCCCGGTTCTAATTGATCAACGAACCAGAGAGATTCCTGTTGAAATGAAAGCGGGAAAACATAATGTTCATCTTTCCTGGATTGATCAGAAATATCTTCTGATCCGGACTTTAATGAGATTTCGTTTAAATTATGATTATTATTCACATTCATAAAAGCTTAATTATTTTTTGAAGTAAAACTATCTCTGGAAACCTTTTTAAGTTTAGGGATTGATCCAGATGTTTTCTCTTTCCCTTTATCCTGAATTTTTTCAGCTATTCCTCGTATGGTTGATTTGTCAAAAAGATCTTTCAGTGTAATAGAAACAGTTGTAATCTTTTTCAATCGCGATAACACCTGCGTAAACATTAACGAATGCCCTCCTAATTCAAAAAAGTCATCATAAACACCTATTTCACTAATTCCTAAAATTTCCTTCCAAATCCCTACTATATTTTCTTCCATTTCCGAATCCGGGGAAACATACGAAGTAGCAAGGTTTGGTCTTGAGTGTACGGCTGTAGAATTTTGATCTGCCAAATCCTCATCAGGGTTATCATACGAATCAGAACTGTTTTCTTCTATCTTAAATTTTAGCGCATTCAATTCCAGAGGTGAAACAAGAATCTGAGCCAACTCTTTCCGGTTAACGATTCTGCTAAATGCTTCAGCTCCCTCTTCAGATGTCATTCCTCCTTTTATTGCAATATCTAAAATCGTATTAGCTAATTGCGGACGCACACTTTTTTCATTAAAAATTTCAACTTTATTTTCCGAAATCTTGTTGGAGATCAAATCCTTACTGCCTATTCTTTTCATGTTAAAGGCAGAAATCCATAAAGCAACCTGCCCGTCTTCATTTATTATTGTAACATCAAAAGTTTCAGTATCTTTTCTATTCGAAAGATCTTTTCGGTACTTTACATTACTGAATATTTTTTTAGTAAACGGATTTAATACTTCAATTTTTCCATAAGATAATGCTACAAAGAAGTCCTTTCCATCGCTGAAACCTTCAACGAGGGGCATAGCACAGCCCGTTGCAACATCCAATAATGCCGGATGAAGTTTAAAGTTTTTAAGATCATCTGCAAATTCATCCGATAACTCTAGAACACCTACTGCCTCTTCTTTTCCAATAAATAATTTCTTTAAATTTTTCCACCTGGGACCAAGCTCCAGATGTCCTTCTTGTTTAATAACAGACGAATCAATTTCTTTATAGCTGTCATTTCTAATCTTCTTTTCTATGTCAATAATTTTATGATTGCTAAGCTTTTCAATTTTAACTCTACCTTTAACATGTTCTATTGTGCTATAAATGGTAAATTCTTCTGAGTCTCCTGAAGTCTCAAATTTAATAAATAGGTCTTTGCTCTGATTCTCATCAACAGTGAAAGGATATAGGAAAATTACATCCTCAATAGTTATATGGCCGCTGTTAAACAAATGCTCAGATGCGGCCCTTATAATCTCGAGATATCCTGTCCCAGGAATTATTGCACCCTCATTTGCAACTTTATGTTCATCGAGCACCCAATGCTTACCTTGCTGATACTCAGTTCTAAATGTTTTAGTGACTGAGTCATCTTCAACTTCAAATTCTATCAATGGATGATCATCAAGTTTTGTTTCTTTCTGTGTTATTAAATTACGATTACCTCCCTGTGCAAATAGTCTAGCGGCGAGACCAACATCCTTCCATGTACCCCAGTTTATTGCAATTGTATTAATTTTATTTTTCGTAGAATTTTGATGTGCAAATGCATTCAGAAATGCATTAGCAGAGACATAATCAATCTGAGCAAGTGAACCAGTGGCTGTACTGAGTGCAGAACATAGTACAAAAAAATCTAATTTCTCATCTTTTAATAATTCATTTAAGACTAATGTTCCTTTAACCTTGGGTGAAAAAACGGATTCAACAGCTTCTTTTGTTTTAAGCTGAACGATACCATCGTTTAGTAGACCAGCAGAATGAACAACTCCGTTTATTTGACCGAATCTTTTCTTTACTTTGCTAATCACATCCCTAATCTGTTCTTCCTCAGCAACATTTGCAGATAAGATCATTACTTCAGAGTTTAATGATTTGAGATCTTTTATTTGTTTTATCTTTAATGAAGTTTCGTTTTCATTATTATTACTCTTAAGCCAGTTGTCCCATTCTTCTTCCTTTAAAAATGATGACCGGCTTAGAAGAACCAACTTTGCCTTAACTGTTTGAGCAATCTCTTTTGCAATAGCTAATCCAACGCCCCCAAGACCTCCGGTAATAATATAAACACCATTTTCATGCAGTATATTCCGAGAATCTGAAACCGGGTTTATAAAAACCTGTTCGAAGGATTCTATATATCGTTTATTACCCCGATAAGCAATTATGTGATCACTCGAAGGATTGGTTAGTTCCAAAAGCAAATTATTAATAAGATCAGAATTTGAATTATTATTTGGCTCTGGAAGAGTGATGTCTATCGATTGACACCTTACCTTGTCAAATTCTAACGGAATAACTTTAACAGGACCAATCAACAATGACTTAACCGGATCAACAACATCGCCTGTTTCAATTTCATGAAGATTATCAGAAATTACGCTTACGTTTATTTCATTTTCAAGACCTGCCTGACCAATTGCCTGGGCAAGATATAAAAGATTATAGAAACTTCCTGTCACAATATTCTTATCATTAACTTCAAATTTCTGATTTGTGAGATTCCACAAATGGACAAATACTGTTGGGCTAAAATCTTTTTCTACCAGATCATCTATAAATTGTTGATAATGCTCCGGATTATCAGGGTTTAATGTGTAACCGCTATTGCTGTATGAAAATTCTGTGCCTTTTCTTACAACTGATATATCTCCACCAATCTTTTTGCTTAACGTATCACCTATTCCAAAATCATCCAGAAAGAAGACAAATTTTTCTTTACTATCTGTTTCTGATTTAACTTTATCAGGAGATAAGGAGCGTTTCCATGAAGGAATATAAAACCAATTTCCAATATCTTTCCGCTTTTTTAAAGAGTATTGATCTTCGCCTGCGAATCTGTTTTCTGATGACTTGACAGAATCAATCCAGTATTTTTTCTTTTCAAAAGGATATGGCGGCAAAGATAAACGAAAACGATTTTCATTTGCATAATACAAAGACCAATCAATATTAATACCAGAAAGCCAGAGGCGACCAAGAACATTGAGAAGAAATTTATAGTCACTAATATCTTCGTTCGGATGTCGGAAAGATGAAAAGACAGGTTGATTGGGAGCTTTATCAGGATGCTGCTTAGCAAGAG
The DNA here is from genome assembly GCA_013042995.1 of Ignavibacteriaceae bacterium. GTDB lineage: Bacteria > Bacteroidota > Ignavibacteria > Ignavibacteriales > Ignavibacteriaceae > IGN2. The sequence goes on from JABDPB010000162.1 coordinate 13,861, forward strand.
TACTTAGAGTTCTTCCGGGTCCAACTTCAAGGAATATGCGGTTTGTTTCTTTCAGAATTGTACTTAGTCCGTCCGCAAATCGAACTGTATTTCTTAACTGTGATGCCCAGAAATTCGGATCAGTTGCCTGTTCATCAGTAATCTGGGTTCCGGTAAGACTCGATATAAATGGTTCAGACGGTTTAGTGAGCTTTATTTTAGCAAACTCCGCAACATATGGTTTCAATGCCGGTTCCATCATTTTAGAATGATATGCATGCGATGTATAAAGAACTCTATTCTCTATATTTAATCCAGAGAGTTTTTCAGATAATTCTTTGATCATTTCAGTTGGTCCAGAGAGAACAATAAGATTTGGTGAATTAATCGCCGCAAGTGAAATATTTTCAGTTAGATATTCTTTAACTTTTGCTTCACTTAATCTTACTGAAAGCATGCTGCCGGATTCCTGCTTCTGCATTAATTTTGCCCGCATTGCAATAATGTAAAGTGCATCCTCAAGGCTGAATACACCTGCTAAGCAAGCCGCTACATAATCTCCAATACTGTGACCAATCATTGAGGCTGGTTTAATACCATAGCTCAATAAGAGCTGAGCTTGGGCATATTCAATGATAAATAGCGCCGGTTGCGTATAAACAGTTTGTTCAAGTTTTTTAGCTGTTTCCTCATTATTATCCTGAGGGAAGAGCAATTCCCTGATGTCCAATTCTAAATGTGGTTTAAGATATTCCGCACAATGATCAACTGTTTCACTAAATACCCTTTCACTTTGATATAAACCTTTTCCCATATTTACATACTGAGCGCCTTGCCCCGGGAACATAAATACAACAGAACGTGCATCATTAGCATTGATCTGGGTAAAGACTTTCTCAGGATCAAGATTATGCAATGCCTCAGCAGCTTCTCCAGGAGTTTCTGCAACAAGCATTCTACGGTGAGGAAAATTTTGACGACCGACCTTTAAAGAGTAAGCAACATCTGCTATGTTTAGTTTGGGATTAGCAGCAAGGTGAGTAGACAAATTCTCTGAATACTTATCTAAAACAGAATTTGATTTTGCCGATAAAAGAATAAGATGTGAAGGTCTTTGCGAAGTCCCGGTAATCAATTCACTTTGATACTCTTCCAAAACAATATGAACATTTGTACCTCCCAATCCAAATGAGCTTACACCAGCTCGTCTCAGGGCTCCATCACTTTTCCAATCCCGTAGTTTTGTATTTACATAGAAAGGACTATTATCAAAATCAATAGCCGGATTAGGCGTATCGTAATTAATACTTGGAGGAATAGCTTTGTTTTTAAGTGATAATATTGTTTTAATTAACCCTGCAACGCCAGCTGCAATGTCGGTATGACCAATATTACACTTAACCGCCCCAATAGCACAAAAATCATTTTTATTAGTTTTCAGCCTAAAAGCCTGCGTTAATGCGGTAATTTCAATTGGATCACCAACTAAGGTTCCTGTTCCATGCGTTTCGATATAGCTGATAGTTTCAGGGTCTACCTCGGCAATAGCTTGTGCGGTAGCAATAACCTCAGCCTGCCCCTCAACACTTGGTGCAGTATATCCGGCCTTCAGAGAACCGTCATTGTTTGCAGCAGAAGCTTTTATAATTGCATGAATATTATCTCTATCGGCAACAGCATCTTCAAATCTTTTCAAAATCACCATACCCACACCTTCACCTGGTACAGTACCACTAGCTTTTGCATCGAAGGCTCTGACATGACCATCTGAAGAAAGTATAAATCCTTCATTGTACTGATAACCTGTAACCTGCGGAATTGAAACCCTTACACCACCAGCCAATGCCATATCACATTGATAACTGAGTAAACTCTGGCAAGCCATATGAATTGCCATAAGAGAAGTGGAGCATGCGGTTTGAACGGTTACACTAGGGCCTTTTAGATTTAGTTTGTATGATGCTCTGGTTGACAAAAAATCTTTTTCGTTGCCAAGAAAGATCTGATAAGCACCAAAAAGATTGACTAGTTGCTTATTTGCTAGAAGATTATGAAATAAATAAGAATTAAATCCACCGGTGCCGGCGTACACACCAATTAACCCATCAAAAGTTTCAGGATTATAAGCAGCATCATCGATAGCTTCTTTTGCACACTCAAGAAATATACGTTGTTGTGGATCGAGAATCTCAGCCTCTTTCGGATTATAGCCAAAAAAATCCGCATCAAAGAGATCAACATCATCTAACTTACCACTGGCTCCTATATAGTCAGGATCGGAAATTAGATCATCATCAATACCTGCACTACGAAGCTCTTCATCGGTAAAGAATTTAATGGATTCAACACCATTTTTAAGGTTTTCCCAGAACTCATCGAGATTTTTTGCACCAGGAAATCTACCTGACATCCCTACAACAGCGATTGCTTCCATTCTATCTTTACTCATTTTTATTATTGATAATGATTCTTACTAAGAAAAAAATAAAAATTAAATTGATTCACCTTAACTTAATTCTTTTTTGTTTGTTTGAACTTTCTTTTTGTCTTTTTGCTCTGTCACTTATTCTATCAACGGATAAACCCGTGTCACTCTTACTTGAAAGTGATTCGGATAATGTTTTTATTGTTGGGTACCTGTACATTTCAACAATTGAAATATCTTTTTTCAAGCTTTGTTTTAAATCATTATTCACTTTAACCATAAGAAGTGAATGTCCACCTAAATCGAAAAAGTTATCATCAATTCCAATTTTGTTCACATTTAGATATTTTTGCCATATACTAGCAATTGTTTTTTCCAATTGATTTTGAGGAGTTACATATTCATTCCCTGAATATCTTTCACCTTCCGGGGCCGGAAGTTTTTTTAGATCCAATTTACCACTTGCCGTTAGGGGAAACTCTTCAAGCAATACAAATTCCGAAGGAACCATATACTCAGGAAGTTGTTTGTATAAGTATCTCCGTAGTGAAAGCACATCAAATTCATTATTTTGTTTTTTCATCAAGTAAGCTACAATTTGCTTTTCTTCCGATACATCATCCCGCACTGTAACAACGGATTCTTTAACATCTTCATAGTTATTAATAACAGCCTCAATTTCACCAAGCTCTATTCTAAATCCCCTTATTTTAATCTGGTGATCAATCCTACCGAGATGTTCAATATCACCACCATCTATATATCTTGCCAGATCGCCTGTTCTATATAAACGGTCATTATCCTGATCACTGAATGGATCTTGTATAAAACGTTCACTAGTAAGTTCAGCTCTGTTCAGATATTCTCTGGCAACCCCTGATCCTCCAACATATATTTCACCGCTAACTCCGGTTGGTATTAGATTTTTATTTTTATCCAGAATATAAAACTTTAGGTCAGGGATCGGTTCACCAATTACGCTGCCGGAATTTGTGTCTTTCTTTGTTAATGGTCTATATGTTACGTGCACAGTTGTTTCTGTAATGCCATACATATTTACAAGTTGGGGCTTTTCATCACCATACAATTCAAACCAGGGTTTTAATGTTTTCAGATCAAGAGCCTCTCCACCAAAAATTATATAGCTCAGATAAAGCCTTTCTGATTCGCCCCTGTTTACAGCTACCTGCACGAGTTGCCGAAATGCAGATGGTGTTTGATTTAATACTGTTACTTTTTCTTTTAATAACAAATTATAAAAAGATTCAGGATCTCTACTTATTAATTGAGGTATAAGAACCAGTTTGCCGCCGTAAAATAAAGCTCCCCAAATTTCCCATACAGAAAAATCGAATGCATAAGAATGAAATAGAGTCCATACATCACTTTCATTAAATTTAAACCATTGATCAGTCCCCTGGAAAAGACGCACAACATTATAATGTGTTACAATTACACCTTTAGGTTTACCAGTAGATCCTGAAGTATAAATAACGTAGGCCATGCTCTCGGGATTTATGTTAAGGCCGGGATTAGATATAACAGATTTTTCAGGCTTATAACTATCAATCAATATTATGTTAACATTTTTAAGATCAAGTGATTCAGATAATTTGCTTTGGGTTAATAGAATTTCTGCTCCGGCATCCTGCAGCATAAAAGTTGTTCTATCTTGCGGATAGCTTAAATCGATGGGAAGGTACCCTCCCCCAGCTTTTAATATAGCTAAAATTCCTACTATTAAATCAAGAGATCTCTCCATGCATATTCCAACTAAGCTATCTTCTTTAACACCTAAAGAAATAAGGTGATGGGCTAATTTGTTTGCCCGTTTATTTAAGTTAGAATATGTCAGCGATTCTCCATCAAGAGATACTGCCGGGGAATCGGGCCATTTTTCTACCCCCTCTTCAAAAAGTTGATGTATAACTTTCTCTGGTTCATAATAAGTCTTCTGATCGCCTTTCTTTAACAAGCCCTCTTTCTCCTCTTCTGATAATATAGGGATGCTTGAAATATTTTGATCCGGATTTTCTGCTATATTTGTTAATAAATTTAGAAAATGATTAACATATTGCTCTATTGTCGATTCATTAAAAAGATCAGAATTAAACTCTATGCGCCCTGAAAATCCTCCATCATTCTCAAATAAATGAACTGCTAAATCGACTTGGGAAAATCTCGTATCTATATTCATTTGCTCAATCTGAAGATCTTTTAACATATAAGAAGAACCCGGAGATACTTCCAATGTTGTTTGAAAAACCGGGTTTCTACTTAAGTCTCTCTTAAACTTCAAACTTTCCACTACTTTTTCAAACGGCACTTCCTGATTAGAAAAAGCTTCTAAAGTTAACTCTCTTACTCTCTTCAATAACTCACTAAAAGAAGGATCATCCGAAAGATCAATTCTAAGGGCAGTCATATTTAAGAAATAACCAACTAATTTTTCATACTCCTTTCTTGTTCGCGTTGAGACCGGTACGCCTACTATTATATCATCTTGACCGGAATATCTATGCAGTAAGACCTGGTATGCAGCAAGTACTGACATAAAAAATGTTGCCCCTTGCTGAAGACCTATGAACTTGAGCTTATCGGCTAAAGATTCACTAATTGAGAAAAACTTGTTCTTTCCAACAAAAGTCTGTACTGCAGGCCTTGGTTTATCTAACGGTAATTCCAAGATGGGTAATTCACCTTTTAAAACTTCTGTCCAATATGAAATTTGATTTTCATATTTATTATCTTCCAATCTTTTTTTATCCCGGATTGAAAAATCTGCATATTGCATTTGCAATTCCGGAAGATCAGAATAATTTCCTTCGTAAATTTCTCCGACTTCCTTGATTATTAAACCAACCGACCAGCCATCGGAAACAATATGATGCATATTCAAGAGGAGTCTATAATTACTTTGATCCAGTTTATAAAGTACAGCCCTTATTAAAGGAACTCTTGAAAGATCAAAAGATTTAATAACTTCAGAGGAAAGATGGCTTTGGTATTTGTTTTCCATCTCCCTAGCTGAAAAGCCAGATAAATCAAACTGGTCAATTTCTATATGTAATTCCGGATGAATAATCTGGTAGGGTTGATTATCTTTAGTTGTGAAACTTGTCCTTAAAACTTCATGTCGTTTAATTACTTCATTAAATGATTTTTCTAAGAGCTCAACATCCAACTCGCCTTTTATTTCAAATACAACAGGGACATTGTAGGCAGGATTACCAGGCTGCATCTGATCTACAATCCAGAGGTGCTGTTGTGCGTAAGATAAAACTGCAGGTTCATTTTTGTTTCTTGCAGGAATCATCTTTGAGTTTTCTTGCATATTTAAAGCACCCTTAAGTCTCTGGTCTAAAAAAGCTTGTTGTTTGGGAGAGAGCTTTGTCTTCTTTTCCATTTTCTACTTGATAATTTACTTACACTTTATTGTTTATCAGGTTAATCGAATTTATTGTTTAATTATCTGAACCGGTTTCTAATT
>JABDPB010000163.1 GCA_013042995.1 Ignavibacteriaceae bacterium
CGCATATTTACTTCTTGCATAATTTGTTTGCGGCTTGCATTCCGTTTCTTCGTTTACTGGTTCTCCATCGTAAGAGGGTCCAGTAACTGTTTGGCTGCTAACTACTAAAAACCGTTTAATATTCTGCTTATTATTTTCCGCAGTATCAAGCAAAATTCTTGTTGCTTCCACATTTCCTTTAAAGTATCCTTCTTCATTTTTTGCTTTAACAACTCCTGCAATATGATAAACATAGTTTACATTCCGCATTGCATTTTGTATACTTGATTTATCAAACAAACCGCAATCAAAAATTTCAACATCTTTATTTTTAAGCCATCTTAAGTTGCTGGTTTTTCTTACTAGACATTTTACTTTAAAATTTTTGCCCAGCAGATAATCAACAAGATGACTACCCACAAAACCATTGGCTCCGGTTACCAGTGCTGTGTTTTTATTTTCCATAATTATAATTTATTTGCATTTATCTCATTTAAGTAATAGATTTTAATCCAAAATTAACAAAAAACTTATACTTTTTGTTAACTATTGCATTCCACATTTAACCTTGGAGGTATAGTTGGATCTTTTTAAAAAGTGCTCTGACTTCACACGCGCAGATGAAGTTAAAGCATTAGGGGTTTATCCGTACTTTCGTGCAATTGAGGAAAACGAAGGTCCTGTTGTTCAGATTGAAGGCAGAAAAATTATTATGGCTGGCTCCAACAATTATTTAGGATTAACTGGGCATCCGAAAGTTATGGAAGCAGCTATAAAAGCTGTTGAAAAATACGGCACTGGATGTTCTGGCTCGAGGTATCTAACCGGAACACTCGATCTTCACGAAGAACTCGAAATTAAACTTGCAAAATTCTTTAATGCAGAATCAGTACTCCTATTTAGTACTGGCTATCAAACTGCACAAGGTGTAGTACCTACTCTAGTTCAAAGAAACGAATATGTAATTTCTGATAAAGATAATCATGCTTGTATTGTTGCAGCTAATTTAATGGCAAAAGGTGCAACAGCAAACATGGCTCGTTATAAACATAATGATATGGATAATTTAAAGAGAGTAATTGAAAAAATTCCTAAAGATACACCTAAGCTGATTGTTAGCGATGGTGTTTTCAGCACTGGTGGTGAAATTGTTGATCTCCCAAGATTAAATAAAATTGCAAAAGAGAATAATGCACGAATAATGATTGATGATGCACATGCAGTTGGTGTTATTGGCAAAGGCGGAAGAGGAACTGCAAGTGAATTTGATCTTGAAAAAGAAATTGATATGACGATGGGTACCTTCAGCAAAACTTTTGCATCACTTGGTGGTTTTGTTTCAGGACCCGAAAGAGTAATTAATTTCGTAAAACATTTTTCACCTGCATTAATTTTCAGTGCATCTCCTACTCCCTCTTCTGTGGCTGCTGCACTTGCCGCTCTCGAAATTCTTGAAAAAGAACCGGAAAGGGTTAAACAATTAGTCGACAATGCAGACTATATGCGAAAAGGATTGAAGGATAAAGGTTTTAATATTATTGAGGGACGAACAGGAATTGTTCCTGTTATTGTTGGAAATGATGAAATTGCATTTAAAATGTGGCGCATTCTTTATGATTCTGGTGTGTTTGTAAATGTTTTTATTTCTCCAGGAGTTCCAGAAGGAAGACAGATGATGCGAACAAGCTATATGGCAACGCATAAAAAGGAACACCTGGATGAAATTATTCATATATTTGAAAACGCAGGAAAACAAGTGGGATTGATTTAAAGAAAATTCCTATGTGTAATAAGAGCATACCTGTTAAAAAGGGTATGCTTTTTTTATAATGAAAGGAAATATTATGAGTTCAATTGAAGTAAAAAAAGTTGAATCCAAAAGCGAATTGAGTCAGTTCATCAAATTTCCATGGAAAATTTATAAAAATGATGAACATTGGGTGCCGCCATTAATAATGGAGCAAAAAAAACTTCTTAACAAATTAAAAAATCCTTTCTTTAAAGATGCGGATGCCGATTATTTTTTGGCGTATAATGATGGAAAGCTTGTTGGAAGAATTGGTGCAATAAAAAACGATACTCATTTAAAGTATCATAATGATGATTCAGGGCACTTCGGTTTTTTTGAATGTATAAATGATCAAGTTGTTGCAAATGCACTTTTCGACACAGCAAAAAACTGGATTGAGAAAAAACAATTGAAATTTATGAAAGGGCCGGCAAATCCATCTAGCAACGATATTTACGGAATGCTTGTAGAAGGTTTTGATGATTCACCGAGACTGCTAATGCCGTATAATCCAGAATATTATATTAAGCTTTGCGAAGGTTATGGATTTCAAAAAGCAAAAGATTTATTTGCTTGGAAAATTGTTTCAAAAAAAATATTTGCATCTGAGAAACTTAAACGCGGTCAGGATTTGGTTAGGAAAAGGTATAGACTAAAAATCCACCAGCTTGAAATGAAGAATTTTCATAAAGATCTTGAAAAGTTTAAATATGTCTATAACAAAGCCTGGGCTCCAAATTGGGGATTTGTACCTATGACTGAGGAGCAAATTGATACAATGGCAAAGGAAATGAAACCACTCGCAGAACCATCACTTGTTTTATTTGGAGAGATAGACGGTAAACTTGTTGGTGCTGCTTTAGTAATGATGGATTACAATCAAATATTTAAAAATATGAATGGCAGACTTTTCCCATTTAATTTTATTAAGTTATTCACTCATAAGAAGAAGTTATCTTGGGTAAGAATTTTAACATTAGGAATAATCCCCGAGTATCAGAAAAGAGGATTGGATACAGTATTCTACTGGGAAATATTGCACAGAGGTAGGGATTTAAATATTCACAGAGGTGAAGCCAGTTGGGTGCTTGAAGATAACGATATGATGAATAGAGGGCTCGCACTAATGAATGCTGACAGATATAAAAAATATCGAATCTGGGAGTGCGAAGTTTAAATTTAACTTTACATTCTATTTAATTCCTTTACGGTATGGCAGCATCATAACCAGCAGTATGCGGCGGATCTATTTTTTTTAGTTTGGCAAAAATTGTTGGATCGGGGTAATCTAATAAGTAATCAATTATCTCACCATGTTTTGAATCAAAAAAAGTTCTAACAAATACACTGTTAATACCACCTGATTTTTCGTACATATCAAAAAGAGTATTAACAAGACCGGCAATTTTTTGTTGGCCCAGTTCTTTATTCTGATTGTAAATATCAATTCCATAATGGTAATCAAAAATAGAACTTCTAAACGTAGAATATTTTTCCGATAAAATATCGTTTACCAATCCCCATCTATTGTAAGAAGAGCTACTAGATAGCCAACCGAAATTCGCTCCACTGGTTGAACCGAGATTCACAATATCCTGCGCCCGTTGAAAATATTTTGTTCCGCCAAATTCTTCCCAAGTGTCATAATCAAAACCAATAATTATTTGCGTATAGTAATCAAGTAAACTCGTCAACGGATCAAAAGTGCTTTGCCCTGCATATAATGCTTGCCCTCTTTCATATCTGAACTGCCACTGACCATCATTAATTTTAAGAATTTGTGAATTGGTTGTTGATTGATAGACCGGTCTTTGGCTTACAATTACTATCTGCGCCGAGTATTCAAAATCGCTGCTTGCGGAGATGAAAAATATATTCAAGGCACAATCAATCTTACTATCCCAAGTATCATCTGTAAACTTGTTAGTGTTCATATAGTTTTCAATTACACCGGCAAAATCGGCAAGCAGTTCTCTGTTTCTAACAGGAACGTTTTCATAATTTACATCTACACGGCAGTTAAGTTCCTGTGCAAAAGATGCTGCAGACAAAAATATTACAAATAAAAATAATTTTTTCATTTTGGAATTCTCGTTATTTTTTGTTGATTTAATATATGGATTTAGATTTATTGACTCAATAAACAATTTATTCAATTAATTATGCATCGTTTTTTACTTTCTGTTCTTATGATTTGTTTCAGTGCATCTATATTTGCTCAGTATAATCCAGGTGCACGGCAAATTTCGCTTGCAAACTCTGATGTTGCACTTGCAAACGATGTATTTACTCTGTTCAACAATCCAGCTGGTTTATCTCAAATAATCTGGCGTGAAGTTGGTATTTACTATTCACCTGCCCCTTTTGGATTAACAGAACTTGCAAATGGTTATGTTGCTTACCTAGAACCATTTAGTTTCGGTTCGATGGCAATTGGTGGATCTACTTTTGGATTTGAATTGTACCGAGAGTCAAAAGTTGTGCTGGGTTATTCCTACAGTTATGAAAATATATTGTTTATTGGAGCATCCATAAACTATCAGACTGTTTCAATTAAAAATTACGGAAGCACTGCTGCATTTTACTTAAATGCAGGCGGATTAGTATATATTTTAGATGATTTTAGATGGGGTTTTAATGTTAGCAATATAAATCGTGCTTCCATTAGCAATGATGAAGATCAGATACCCATGATATTTACTACAGGTTTTAGTTACAATCTGCTGAACAATTTTTCACTTAACATTTCGCTTGAAAAAGATATTCGCTACAATCCATCCGTTCAGTTTGGGATAGAATACGATATAATCGAGTACTTATCACTTCGCATGGGTGGATCAAACGAGCCTTCGAGATTTACCAGTGGAATCGGAATAAATTATTCAATTTTTAGTTTAGATTATTCTCTATTTACTCATCCTGATCTAGGTCTAACACATCAGGCGGGAATAATAATAAGTTTCGGAAAAGAAGGAACACGAACAGAGGCTGTTAGAAACATCTAAATATAAATTAAATTTTAGCGATAGTGAGCTTATACAAATTCTTAAGATTATTATTTTTATTTATTCCAGTCTCATTTCTAATATCAACAATCAGTCTTGCCCAAACTGATTCAACCTATCTTCAAACAGAAGAAGTGCTGGAAAATATTTTACAGGAACCGGTTGGCGAGGTAGATAATTCAGATTTGATTGAAGACATTGATCTGCTTCTAAAAAATCCAATAAACCTAAACAGAGCAACATTTGAGGATTTACAAATAATTCCGGGCATTGATATTAACACAGCAAAGATCATTATAGATCATAGGAACAAATACGGTAATTTTTTTTCTGTTAACGAATTAAATGCAGTTCAAAATCTCAACAAGAAAGTTATCGAAGGACTTTCCCCATTCTTATTTGTAGAGAAACCTGCTGAAATAATTGTAAAGGATCAACCATTGGGACCTTTTGAAAATTTTATGCAGAGTTCAAACATATTACTAAGAAGCAGGATAATAAATTCATTACAAACAAATAAAGGATTTAATGAGAATAAGTTTGAAGGAACAAAACCCAAAGTTTACAATCGATTGTTGATAAGGTATAACAGGCAATTTCAAATTGGCTATCTGGCCGAAAAAGATGCAGGTGAAAAACAATTAAACGAATTTTCTACATATCACCTTGCCATAAATGACTTAGGAATAATTCACAAAGCTGTTGTATTGGACTATCTTTTGGAATTTGGACAGGGTTTAACTTTATGGAGTCCTTATGCATTTTTAAAAGGAGCGGACGCAGTATATCCTGTTAAAAGAACTGATCGAATATTAAGACCCTACACCAGTTCTACAGAAAACAATTTTTTCCGGGGAGGAGCCGCAGCAATAAAATTTGATAATTTTATTTTTTCAGCATTCTATTCAAATAATTATTTTGACGCTAACATTGATTCACTCACAGGAAAAATATTATCAACACCAGAAGATGGATTGCATCGGACATTCTCGGAAATAAGAAAAAGAAAAACTGCTAGAGAAAAAATGTTTGGTGGGCGGATAGATTTTATTTCAGAAAGATTTTTATCGTTTGGTTTTCTGCATTACAGATCTAAGTTCAGCAATGATTTTGAATCTTCATCTGTTTTTGATTTTAGTGGAAAAGATTTTAATTACACTGCATTCTATTACAATTTATACTTTGATAAACTAAACTTTTCAGGAGAGTTTTCTTATAATGGAACTTCTGTCGCATCAATTAATATAATGCAACTTGCACTTAGCAGTGATTTTACTTTTATAACTTCCATCAGGAGCTATCCCCGAAATTATTTCAGCTTTCATGGTTTTGGATTTGGAGAGCGATCAGGCACAACCAGTAACGAGTTTGGCATATACGCAGGATTTAGGTGGAGAACTAAATTTGGATTAATTAATTTCTATTATGATCAATTCAAATTTCCTTTCGCGACATTCTTTAATCCACAACCATCAAATGGTGATGAATTCTTAGTGGATTATTTAAGCAGACCAATTAATAAATTTGAAACCAGAATAAGATATAAATACGAAAAAAAAGATGTTCCAGAAATGCTGAATAATACAAAACAGTTAGTTAAACGGCTACGACAAATACTACGATTGGAATTGATTTATTCGATTTCAAATATAATTAGGCTAAAAGGAAGATTTGAGTACAACTCATTTAAGGTAAGTGCAATTAAGAGCAAAGAAAAAGGGTATTTGATTTTTCAGGATATCAGGTTTGCACCTGTAAGCAATTTAAATTTATATGGTAGAATAATTTTCTTCAAAACAGATTCTTTTAATTCAGCTATTTACGAATATGAAAATAATTTGACCGGTGTGCTAACAAATATTCCACTGTTCGGTGAAGGAATGAGATGGTATATTCTGTTAAGATATAAAATATTTAAATATATGGCTTTATCCTTTAAATATGCTGAAACATATAAACCAAAAGAAAAAAAAATTGGAAGCGGAAATACACAAATTCCTCTAAATTTGGATAACGTACTAAGCATTCAATTGGACTTAAATATTTAAAGTTAATTTGTTCTGCAATAATGGAAAAAATTTCCTAAAATTACATTAAGTTCATTAAGATTCTGCCTAAAAAACACATTTTTAATAATTATTAAACTTAGTTTTTAGCATTAAATTTGTAATATCAAATGATTGTTGAAATGATAATTGCAAAATTTTATTATCTTTTCGAGACATTTTTTCAGCAGTATGCTCAAATATTTAACTAAGGAAGAACATATAATCAAATTATGCAAAGCGCAAAGATAGATTTTATATCAAAGTACAACAATTTAGTTCAGTTTGCTCTATCCTCATCACAAGATTTTCCAAACAACTTATGCGAATTTATTGCGGAAGAATATGAATTTGAAGCTGCAGTTCTTGTAAAAATCAAAGAAAACAGTTTTGAGTTTTTAGGCAAGTCAGATAATGCAAAAAAGTCTTATAATCGTAACTCACAACTAGGCTGTTCAGGTTGCAACGCTGTAAATTTTTATTCAACTGAAACTAAATTTGATGTAAACCCCAACTGTGGATTTCAAGCCTCCGATGTAATCTTGAAAGAAGGGTGTTTGCACATAAGCGTAACTGATAAGGAAAGAGTTTTACTTAAAATAGCCAAGAAAAAAGATTTTACAAAAAGTGAGTGGGATAACATACTAGTTGTTGGAGAAGCGATTAGAAATCTTCTTCGTTTATGGATGGGTAAAAAAGGCAGCCTTAGTAGTTCAGTCAGTGAAATCGTTTCATCAATTGGTCCTGAACTGCGTACACCTACAAATAGCATAATGGGTTTTGCCTCTCTTTTAGGAGAAGAAAAATTATCGGGTTCACAATCAGAATATTTAACTACATTAAAAGAAAATGCTTACGATTTACTTGCATTACTTAATGATTTAATTGATCTTGCAAAATTAGAATCGGATAAAGATATCAGTGCATTTTCTAATGTAAATTTAAAGCAGTTCGTTCAAGAAATTGTACATTTAATAGAAGAAAAAATTGAGAATAACAGAATAGAAGTCTTAACTAGCATTGATGATAATCTGCCGGAGAGTGTAAATCTAAATGCTCAGAAAGTTCGTTATATACTTCTAAATCTTTTAACAAATTCATTAAGGCTTACTGAGCGGGGAAAAATAACCGTTTCAGTTTCCTCCTCAGAAAAGAATCATTTGCAAATAAGAATTTCTGATACGGGTGTGGGTATTTCTTCGGATAATATAAAAGATATCTTTAATCCATTTGGTGTATCCGAGTTTTATACTTCAAACAACGGAAGCACAACTGGCTTAGGATTAACTCTTGTTAAAAGATACGTTGATTTCTTAAATGGGGAAATTGAAGTAAACAGTTCTGTTGGCAAAGGAACTACATTCAATCTAACAGTACCCGTTGAAGAAATTACAGAAATTGAAAAACAAATTAGCGAACTGCCAAAACCAGATGAAAACAATAAAGTGTTGGTGATTGAGGATGATTTTGCTACATCAAAGTTGCTAGCAAATTATCTTAATAAATGGGGATACGATCCGACAATTGTTAATTCCGCCGAACAAACTTTAAAAATAGTTGATGATGAGCAATATCTTGCAATTTTGATGGATATAGTTCTTCCTGATACTAGCGGATTAGAGTTACTTCAAAAGTTACGAGAAAAGAAAAATACAAAACGCACACCCATAATTATTTGTTCAGTAGAAGCAGAACAGCAGAAAGCATTTTTAATGGGTGCAGTTGAATACTTTTTAAAGCCCATTAACTATAAGTATTTAGTCGAGGTGTTAACACACTATAAACTAAGGAAAGATTCGAATATTTTAGTTGTTGATGACGATGTTCCAACACTTAATTTAATGAAAGAAGCTGTTGAGCAGGCAGGATTTAAGCCAGTTGCTCAATCCGATTCTACAAAGGTAATGGATGTAATTAATAATATTGATCTGGATCTTGCGATAATTGATCTCGATATGCCCGAAGTTAGCGGCGTGGATTTAATTGAATTTATTAAATCGAACGATCAATTCAGAAATCTTCCGATAATAATTTATACTGGAAAGGAAAGCTACGAAGCGGATATAAAACGCGTAGATGGATTGTTTGATAATCTTTTGCACAAAAGCAGCACTAATATAGAAGATCTCCAAAACTCTATCACGGAAATGATTAACAGGTATGAAGAGCCTTCAACACCTGAAGAAATCAAAGGGAAAAAAGGTACAACAAAAATTCTTTTAGTTGAAGACTACAAACATTCGCAAATTATTGTTACTCGTCTTTTAAAGAAAAACGACTTCGATTCAATTGTAGTTGTTGAAAACGGACAGGAAGCATTGGATGCAGCACAGCAGCAGCATTATGATTTAATTTTAATGGATATGCAAATGCCAGTAATGAATGGATTCGAAGCCACACAAAGAATAAGAGAATTGCCCGATTATAAAGAAGCTCCCATAATAGCACTCACGGCCTTTGCTATGAAGGGTGATAGAGAAAAATGTTTGGATGCAGGTGCTACCGATTACATTCCAAAACCGATTGACAGCTCTGAGTTTATTCAAAAAGTTAAGTACTACACGGAAAATAAAGTACCTGTGAAGCAGTAGTGCTTAGTTTGATAAAATTCTCTTAATATTTTTTACCCTCCATTTGTTATTTTTAGCATCAGTTTTCAATTAATTAATTTTTTATTATGAGAGAATGTACAATCAGAGTTAGATTTGCACCCAGTCCAACAGGATATCTGCATATTGGTGGTTTACGAACTGCGCTTTACAACTATCTATTCGCTAAAAAGAACAGCGGAGAGATTATTCTTAGAATTGAAGATACAGACAGAAAAAGATTCGTTGATGGAGCTGTTGATAATTTACTTGATACCTTAAATTGGGCAGGATTAAGTTTTGATGAGGGCTCTGGAATTGGAGGTGATTATGGACCTTATTTTCAATCAGAGAGATTAGATATTTATCGTGAACACAGCTCTAAATTAATTGATGAAGGAAAGGCATACGCTTGCTTTTGTTCTTCTGAAAGATTAAAACAGCTTCGTGAAGAACAAAAGCAGCAAAAACTACCACAGTTTAAATACGATAAGCACTGTCTTTCACTTAGTAGAGATGAAACTGAAAAAAAATTAAATGAAAATATTCAGCACGTAGTTAGATTAAATGTTACACCGGACCAAATTGTGACCTTTAAAGACGAAATAAGAGGTGAGGTAAAATTTGAATCGAACACAATTGATGATCAAGTTTTGATTAAAAGTGATGGCTTCCCAACGTACCATCTTGCAAATGTAGTAGATGATTATTTAATGAAAATTTCGCACGTAATAAGAGGCGAAGAATGGCTGCCGTCAACGCCTAAACATATTTTATTATATGATTATTTTAATTGGGATAAACCAAAGTTCGCACACCTCCCTCTTCTACTAAATCCTGATAAATCAAAATTAAGCAAAAGGCAGGGCGATGTTGCAGTTGAAGATTACAAAGCAAAGGGCTATCTGAAAGAAGCACTCATAAACTTTGTTGCATTGCTCGGATGGAACTTTGGAGATGATAAAGAATTATATGATATGGATGAATTGATTGAAAAATTTTCTTTAGATCGAGTGCACAAAGCAGGAGCAGTATTTAATCTTGAAAAACTAGATTGGCTGAATTTCGAGCATATGAGAAAAAAATCTGATGCTGAGATGCTTGAAATGCTGCGTAATGAATTATTAAATTCTATATATGCAAATAAGAATTACAGCGATGAATATCTGCTAAAAATAATTTCTGCAATGAAAGAAAGAGTTTCATTTATTAGAGAGTATTTAACAAAAAGTTATTTCTTCTTTGAACAGCCTCGAGAATACGAAGCGAAAAATCTAAAAAAAAGATGGAAAGAAGATTCGCATAAACTACTTAAAAAATTAAGTATCAAAATTGAAAAGCTCGATAATCCTTCAATTAATGATTTTGAAACTTCACTTGCGGAAACTGCTGAAGAACAAAATGTTGGAAAAGGAAAATTGATCCACCCGTTAAGAATTGCTCTCTCCGGCGTTGGTGAAGGACCAGGAATTTTTGAATTAATTGATATTCTTGGAAAAGCAGAAGTACAAAATAGAATCAACACAGCATTAAAAAACTTAGATTAATATTTTATGGATAAATCTCAAGAGAACAATACAATAAAAGCAACTAACTTTATCCGCGAAATAATTGAAGAAGATTTGCGCTCGAACAAGCACAATGGCAGAGTGCACACACGTTTTCCACCTGAACCAAATGGTTATCTACACATCGGTCATGCCAAATCAATTTTTTTAAATTTTGGTCTGGCAAATGAATACAATGGACATTGCAACTTACGTTTTGATGATACGAATCCAACAAAAGAAGAGCAAGAATATGTTGATTCAATAAAAGAAGATCTTAGATGGTTAGGATTTGAATGGGGCGATAGAGAGTACTATGCATCTGATTATTTTGATACATTGTACGAATATGCAGTAAAGCTGATAAAAAACGGAAAAGCTTATATTGATTCATTATCTGCAGATCAAATAAGAGAATACAGAGGCACACCGACAGAACCAGGAAAAGAAAGTCCATGCAGAGATCGTTCAGTGGGTGATAATCTTAAATTGTTTGAAGAGATGAAGAATGGAAAGTACAAAGAAGGTGAACATGTTTTAAGGGCTAAGATTGATATGTCTTCACCAAATTTAAATTTGCGAGATCCCGTTTTATATAGAATACTTCACAAACATCATCATCGCACAAAGGATAAATGGTGTATCTATCCGATGTATGATATGGCTCACGGTCAGTCAGATTCAATTGAAAGAATTACACATTCACTTTGCACATTGGAATTTGAAAACCACCGCCCGCTTTATGATTGGTTAATTAATGAATTGGAAATATTTCCCCCGCGACAGATCGAATTTGCCCGACTAAATCTTAATTATACTATTATGAGTAAAAGAAAATTACTTCAATTAGTAAATGAAAAATCTGTTGATGGATGGGACGATCCGCGTATGCCGACCATTTCAGGATTGAGAAGAAGAGGTTACACACCTGAATCAATCAAAAATTTTTCAGAGGCTGTTGGAATTGCAAAACGTGAAAATATAATTGATGTTTCCCTTTTAGAGTTTAGTGTGAGGGAAGATTTAAATAAAAAAGCTCAACGGGTAATGGCTGTTTTAAACCCCATTAAAGTTACAATAACTAATTATCCTGAAAACAAAACAGAAGAACTTGAGGCTGTAAACAATCCAGAGGACCTTGCAACGGGAAAAAGAAAAATTCCTTTCGGAAAAGAAATTTTTATTGAAGAAAATGATTTCATGGAAAATCCTCCTAGGAAATTTTTCAGATTATCACCTGGCAAAGAAGTTAGATTACGCTACGGTTATATAGTTAAGTGTATTGAGGTAATTAAAGATATACATGGAAAAATTATAGAGTTAAAGTGTACCTACGACCCAGAGACAAAAAGCGGTTCCGGAAAAAGTGATAAAAAAGTTAAAGGAACAATTCACTGGGTCTCATCAGAACATGCATTCGAAGCTGAGGTTAAATTGTACGACAGATTGTTTACAGTTCCTGATCCGGAATCAGATCCAGGAAAGGAATTTAAGGAATTCATTAATCCGGAATCTTTAATAGCGCTCAAAAACTGTAAACTGGAACCTTCACTAAAAGACGCTAAACCTGGTGATCGGTTTCAGTTTGAGAGACTGGGTTATTTTTGTGTTGATATAAAAAATTCTTCAGAAGGTAAACCGGTATTTAACAGAATTGTATCGTTGAGAGATTCGTGGGCTAAGATTAATAAATCTAAAGGAAAGAATTAGCAATTGCAAATACTATGCACAACAGCTAATCAATTACTAGAATTTGAATTCACAAAGTCCTCAGCAGCGACCGCTGAGCCTATAAATATTTAACATCTTAAGTAAATTTTTGATCGCTTCTCTATCAAAGGGATTTGGAATTCTATTAACATCTTTGTACTCTTTTATTTTACCTGTCAATTTTCCAAGACCGTCAACCATCATTTGAATTATGCTCCCGTTGTCTTTTATATCGTAACGACCATCTTTTCCAATAAATGTTTTCATATCATTTTTTCCCCTTTATTCTTAAAGCTGCATAAAATCGTCATAATCATCAAGTTCTAATTCATTCATATTAATATCAGAAAATTCATCTTCCACTATATTATCATAAATTTGTTCTTCATCAATGCAATCAGGATCAAGACATGGTTCATCACCTGAGAGATGCGGATAATTTTCTTCGTTATAAAATGAATCGAAAATTTGCTTTTGTTGTAAATGTTTGTTCATAGTTTATCTCCTATATTTGTTTGCTTCTAAAACCCAACTATAGTGCCAATTAATGTTGATGTAAATAAATTGTTTTTTTTAGCATTTTTTTAGGTTTTTACTCTATTCATCTTTAATTGTAATGATTTCATATATTTGCTAATTATGAACGATAATGAAACATCGGTTAATAGTTGGAATAAATTACACCGTTTATGATTTATTATTATACAGAACGACAAATTTTGCATTTCCATTGCCAGATCAGATTAAGTTTTTTAATTTTACCTACTTTAAAAAGTTAATTTTTATATTCGCCGAAGTGGCGGAATTGGTAGACGCGCTGGACTCAAAATCCAGTGGGGCTTACACCTCGTGCCGGTTCGAGTCCGGCCTTCGGTACTCAATTCTCGTAAGGTCTTGTAATACAAGGCTTTTCTTTTTTTAATCTTTCCTCGCGTGTCAAATACGTGTCAATTTTTTAACTTAGAGTTAGGAATATTTAGGAAAAATAATGAGAGTACCTGTAGTAAAAATAGTTCGGGTGAAACGAAAAAACATAACTTCATATCAGCTTGACTATAACCTCAATGGAAAAAGAGTAAGAGAAATTATTGCTCACAATAAAAGAGATGCTGAGATAGTTAGAGCTCAAAGGCAACAAGAACTTACATTAGGTATTCATGGCATCTATCCTGCTCAATCTAAAATCATATCATTAAAAGAACTGATAAATCAGTATTTAAATTTATAGTTGGGTATCGTAAGGGAATCAACTTACGGT
>JABDPB010000166.1 GCA_013042995.1 Ignavibacteriaceae bacterium
ACGTTAATTGAATTTAAACGTGACCCCGGATTTTGCTCGTTCAACATAGCATAAGTAAGTATGTTTTGAATTTCGGGATCGTTTACTTTTCCGCTCAGATTAACACGTTTAACTGCATCGAATGTAAATTCAACACTACCATCACTTAAGTCTGAATCAACAAATTGCAGATTTGTTATTCGTGTATTATCCTGCAATAACGATGTTTTAGTAAATTGTTGTTTTTTAGTTTGAACGATGACATCTTTTTTGCTAAAAAACATTCCCCCAAAAATGAATCCTATAAGCAGAATTGCCACCGCTCCAAGTGCAAGTTTCGGTGGAGACGAAAAAAATCTTAAAACTCTTTCACCAAATGAGATAAGAGAAAATCCTTTCATTTGTTCTGATCTTAACGCACCTCTTAATTGAGCACGAGCTTCTTTTAACAACTCATTGTTCACTTTAAAGTTTTGGTTTTCAGTTACCATCATTAAAAAATTTTTCTGCTGTTCCAACTCCATTCTGCACTCTTCACAAGAATCGAGATGTTCTTTTAATTTTTTCTTTTCATCTTCATTTAGCTCCCCATAAAGCGAAAGATGAATCAATTGTTTGTATTCGTTGTGTTTCATTTTTAAATCTCCGAAAAATAAACTTTAAGTCTGATAAACCATCAAGGGTTTTAATTTCTTTTTAAGGTTTTTTATCGCATCGAATAAATATTTTTTTACCGTTCCTTCTTTACAATTTAGCATTTCTGCTATCTCTCTTATTTTATATCCTTCGTAATGCTTTAAAATGAATGTAATTTTTTGCCTTTCACTAAGATTGTCTACTGCTTCATCAATAAGTTCACCCAAATTTTTAAATGATGTTTCTTCTTCAGGGGAAATACCTTCATCCATAATCTCTTTAAATGAAAAATCATCATTCTCACTTGTCGAATCATCGTAAATAGAAACTCTCATCTGTTCTTTTTTATTTGATTTATGTGTTAAGCAAACATTTGTAGTAACTCTAAAAATCCAGGTTGAAAATTCACTTCGGAATTCAAAATTTTTCAATCCTTTAAATACTCTTATAAAAACTTCCTGATAGATATCTTTTGCCTCGTCAGCATCATTTACAAATCTCATGGCAATTGAAAAAACAGAGCGATCGTAAAGCTGCACTAATTGCTCAAATGCAAAATGATCCCCTTGCTTCGCGTTCAATAACAATTCTTTTTCGTTTTTATCCATTTGTTTTTTTTAATTCTGTTAATTTAGACTCTATCAAAACTAAAAAGGTTGGGGATGAATAGTAATAAAATTGTTTAATCTATGTCTTTTATTATATCAAATACTGATTTTAACAGATAGGTGGGAGAATAGCCATTTGAATTGTCCAGAAAATTTTTTACACCGGTTGCAACAAGCGCAGTGTCCACTCCAAATTCATTACCCATTGCTATGTCTGTTTCAAGTCTATCCCCAACTAACAAAGTTGATGACAAATCTGAATTCAATTTTCTTTTAATTTCTTCAAACATATAAGAGGAAGGTTTTCCAAAATGAAGTTCCAGCTTTCGGTGAGTTCTTTTTTCTAATGCAGAAATGGTTGAGCCTGCGTCTAAAACTTCGCCCTCATCAACAGGACAGGTATCATCAATGTTTGCTGCTAAAAATTTTGCACCATTTTCTAACGCACGAGCAGCTATTTCCAGCTTTTGATAATCTAATGTCCTATCTAAAGTAACAAGGAGTATTTTTATTTCTTTAGGATCAGTTGAAAATTTAAATCCTGATTCCTCAATTTCATATTTAAATGAATCTTCGCCAATAGCAAAAAAGGAATCTTTTTTAAAATTTCTTTTAAGATAATTTTTTGTAACAAGAGTTGAATTTATTATTTCATTTACTTCAACATTTACTCCCCAACCATTTAATAGAGAATGATAATCTTTTACCGTACCTGTGGTTTTATTTGAAACGAAAACAATTTTTTTTCTAAGCTCCTTTAAATGATTAATCGTCTTATCTGCATAGGGTATTAAATGCTCACCGCGGTAAATAGTACCGTCAAGATCAAAAATAAAAGCGGAATATTTTTCTGTGAGTTTATTCATTCAAAAGTTATATCAGTTTATATATAAATTTCTTTTTTCATAACAGAAAGTGATTCACTAATGGTATGCGGTTTATATGCAAGTTCGGTCTCAGCCTTAAGTGTAATTAACCCAGAGTTCAAAGGTCTTTTTGCTCTTTGATTCAACTCGCTAGTTTTAATTTTTTTAATCAAATTAGTATCAAGGTTAAAAAATTCAGCAATCTTGTTCGCAAAATCAAATCGTGACAAAAATTCTTTGCCACCAATGTTATAAACACCTTGTTTTTTAAACTCGATAATTTTGTTAATTCCCTGCACAAGGTCTTCAATAAATGTGGGATTATTTATTTGATCATCAACAATTTTAACGGTCTTTCCATTTTTCAATTCCGTAATAAGCCAGCGAACAAAATCGGGGCGGCTATTTTCTACAAAACCATAAAGCACGTTAGTTCTCACAATTGTATGAATCACTCCTCCTATCTTTAAAACATTTTCACTTGCCAATTTCGTTCTTCCGTAATATCCAATAGGATTTGGAGTTGCATTTTCATCATAAGGTCCCTCCTTGCCATCGAAAATATAATCTGAAGAAACATGAATAAGATGTGCATCAATTACTCTCGCAGCTTCAGTTAAATACTCTACAGCTTTTACGTTTGTTTTCCATGCATCTTCTCTGCTCGTTTCGCTTAAATCTACGTTAGTGAACGCAGCCGCATTGATTATGAAATCAGGGCAAAAATCGTAGATTATTTTTTTCATTTGTTCACGGTTTGCTATGTCGCAGGAAACATAATCAATGCCTTTAGTTATTGAATTGTCTTCGATTGAGGCGGCAAGCAGTTCTATTTTATCCCGTGCTAAGTATAGCTCAGCTGTTCGCTGACCAAGCATACCATTTGCACCGGTAAGAAGAATTCTAATTTTTATTAAGTTGCTCTCGTACATCTTCTTTAAGGTTAAAAAAGTCTTTTTCTTTAAAATATTTCGTGCAAATCCCTGCTGCTGTGTTAGCAATCAGAAGTGCATTATTAGCATTTTTATTTTTTATGTAGTAATAAAAGTAAGTGGCTCCAAAGACATCTCCACAGCCAACTTTATTGATTGATTCAATTTGTACAGCTTTACATTTTATTAATTTAACTTTTCCTTGTTCCGTAAAATAAAGATTAGAACCCCTATCTGCTTTTGTAACAATGATTTGCTTAATCCCATATTTAAAAAGCTCTTCAATTATATCTGTTTCATTTGATTTAAGATTCAAAGTTTTTAATTCAAACTCATTTGTTTGTAAAATGTCAATAGATTCTGCCCATTTACCAAATTCGGGGATTGGTCTGAAATTGCGATTCATGTTTTCATCCAATCCGCGAGATAAAGTGTGGACATCAAAATAAATTAATCCATTAAAATTTTTTCTTAGCTGCTGAATTTGCTTAATTGAAATATCAAAACCTGTTATCATATTAATCAGGATCCCATCAAACCGATTTAAGTTTGAAATATCCATTTCAATACTTTCAGTAACATTTTCATATACTTCTTCCCTTTCTGTTTCCGTTTTCAATCTTAAATTAACAATCGGAATGCAAGGAACGAATTTCAGGTAATCCGTTTCAACATAATCATAAATAAAAGAAAATAAATTGTAGTTAGTTTCATCAACCGTTGTGCAAACAAATAATTTTTCACCGTTTTCTAAAAAGCTTTTAAGCGAAACAACTGTGTAAAATATTCCCCCTGGTTTAATTTGCAACCTGTTCCCATCGTAAATCTTATCAACAACTGAATGACCAATTACTAAAAAGTTCATAGTGTAAATATTATAAAAGCATTTAGTAAAAGATACGGCAAATGCATCAAAAAGTGTTTTAATCTTGCAGAAAATAGGCTTATATTACTGCCCCAATATCCAAAAATATGGGACATAAAAATACAAATGAAGATAGGGATAACCTGTTATCCAACATATGGGGGAAGCGGTGTAATAGCTACTGAGTTAGGTAAAGAGCTTGCTATTAGAGGTCACGAAGTTCATTTTATAAGTTATGCTCTTCCGTTTCGTCTTTCACACTATATAGAAAATATTTTCTTTCACGAAGTTGAAATAAGCAGCTACCCCCTTTTTGAATTTCCTCTTTATAGCTTAACACTTGCAAGCAAGATGAGTGAAGTTGCCGAATTTGAAAAACTGGATCTACTTCACGTTCATTATGCAATTCCACATGCAGCAAGTGCATTTCTCGCCAAAGAAATGCTAAAGAAAAATAAAGAGCTTAAAATTATCACCACTCTTCACGGCACGGATATTACACTAGTTGGATTAGAGCCATCGTTTCTTCCACTGGTGAAGTTCAGTATTGAGAAAAGTGATGGGGTTACAGCTGTTTCAAGATTTTTAAGAGAAAAAACCATTACAAATTATTCTTGTGAAAATGAAATCAATGTGATTCCAAATTTTGTAGATTCTGATCTGTTCAAACCAAACAATTGCGATGAATTTAGAAAAAGTGTTGCACCGAATGGTGAAAAAATATTAGTTCACACTTCCAATTTCAGAATAGTTAAAAGAGTTGCAGATACAATTAGAATATTTGAGAAAGTTCAGAAAAAAATTCCCTCAAAGTTAGTATTGGTTGGCGATGGTCCAGATAGATCAGAATGTGAAAGGCTTTGTAGGCAGCTTGATTTGTACGATAAAGTCCGGTTCCTTGGAAAACAGGATGGTTTGGTTGAAATATTGGCATCATCGGATTTGTTTTTAATTCCAAGTCAATCTGAAAGTTTTGGCTTAGCAGCGCTGGAGGCAATGTCATGTGGTCTGCCGGTAATCAGTTCAAGTGTTGGCGGCTTGCCAGAACTTGTAAGACACAATGAAACAGGCTACATTGCAGAGATCGGAGACATAGAAAGAATGGCAAAATATTCAATAGAACTGTTTACAAATGAAAAAAAATACAAGCTGTTTTCTGAAGCTGCCAGAGAACGTGCAGTTAATAAATTTGATAAAAATAAAGTCGTGCCTCAGTACGAAGATTACTACAAAAAGATATTGGGAACCTAAATATGATAATTTACTGTGCCGGACCAATTCGTGGAGATGTTTCGTATCAAAAATTTTATGCGGAAGTTATAAATCATATTGAAGATGAGGGACATTCTGCGCTTGCAGAATTTAATGGAGAATTCAGCGTATCAGTTCCTTTAACCGAAACACAAATTTATAAAAGAGATTTAAAGTGGATTGACGGTAGCAAGCTGATGATAGCCGAAATATCAGGACCCAGTCTAGGAGTTGGTTTTGAAATAGCTTATGCAATATTTCAAAGAAAAATCCCCGTGCTTGCACTTGTAAATTCTAACGTTAAAAATGTTTCGGCTATGCTAACTGGTTGTAATTCTCCCCTGCTTACTATTTCAGAGTACGACAATATGGATGGTATGAAACACATTATTTCAGAATTCATTAATCGCATAAACTAAAGTTGGACGAACGGGAATTTAAAGTAACTCAAATTTCTAAACTAAAAGCTGAGAGCATTAAAATTTTTCCGGATGACTTCTGCGACCTATCCCACTCAACAGATTTAACTTTACCTGACGAAAATTTAGTGCTAGGCAAAGATTTTTTTGGTTCTTTTGAAATTGCAACAACGAGTGGTGAAGGGGTATTAAATATTGAAAATCAATCTAAAGCCAAATTTATTGTTTACAGCAGTAAAAAAAGATCGAAGCAAATTAAAATTCCCAACGACTCAAAACTCATTACAGATTCTGTAAAAAGATATGAAAATTATTTGGATCATCTTTTAACTAAAATTAAAAAAGACTATCAAAATGAAAATCTGGATATTAAAAACTTAGGGATTGTTTCTGGGGAAATACTCAAACGACTAAATTTAACCAGGCTATGAGTAGAAGACGATCGAGAGTTTCAGAAAAAGTATACTCCTATCTTGTTTCCACATTTGGCGATGAAGCTGCTAAAACCTACTGGGATTTTGTAGGACACAAAACTTCAAAATACATTAGAGTCAATGAATTAAAAATCAGCAGAGATGAACTGACAAAACAGCTCGAAGATACATACGGTATTACCACTGAAGAATTAACTTTTCCAACCAATGCACTTAAAATTAAAAGCGGGTTTGATTATGCTGGAAGCACCTTAGAAATAGCATTTGGATTTTATTATATGCAAGGACTAACTTCAATGTTACCGGCTATGGTTCTTAATCCAAAACCCAATGATATTGTTTTAGATTTATGTTCTGCCCCCGGTTCCAAAACAACTCAAATCGCTGAGTTAATGAAGAACAAAGGAATTCTTATTGCAAACGAAATTGAAATTGATAGAATTAAAGCACTCGTTTTTAACATGGATAAAATGAATTTCTTCAATTACGGTGTTGTAAACTTAAAAGGAGAAATTTTAAGCAAATACTACAATTCATATTTTGATAAAATACTTGTTGATGCCCCGTGTAGCGGACTCGGAATAATTCAGAAAAAAAACGAAGTCAATAAATGGTGGTCGCTTGAGCGTGTTGGGCATCTTGCAGAAATTCAAACAAGATTAATTGTAGCTGCAATTAAAATGTTAAAAGTTGGTGGAGAACTAGTTTATTCAACTTGCACTTTAACACCTGAAGAAAATGAGGTAGTAATTAATAAACTTGTTGAAAAGTATCCATTGGATATTCTGCCCATCGAAATTCCCCTTAAAAGCCACGAAGGATTTAAAGAATATCAGGGTGTAAAGCTTGATTCACGTTTATCTAACTCCGTAAGAATTTATCCGTGGGAAGTTGATTCGGATGGGTTTTTCGTTGTGAAGCTTAAAAAAATAGATAATACCATTCCACCAGAACAGTTGAAATGGAAAAAGCATTTCGTGATGACGATGAACAAATCAGAAGATAAAGAGCTTGCTGAAAAAATTGAAGTTGTTTGCAATCATTTTGGAATAGATAAAACTGTTTTCAATGATTACAAATTTTTAATTAAGCGGAAGGATATCTTCTTTACTTCTAAAGAATGGGATGATAAAAATCTCGGTTTGTTCCAGAGAGTCGGTACTAAGTTTGGTTTAATTGATAAAAGAGGAGAAATTGTTCTACATTCACATGCTGCAACAATATTTCAGGATTCAATTAAAAAATACATTTACGATTTGCCCACCCTGGATGAACTGAGAACCTACTTAATGGGCGGATTAATTATTAATAATGAACTTCCACCCGGACAGTATGCCGTAAAATTTAACGGCTATGTATTAGGAACAGGTGTTGTAATACAAGGTGGTTTGAAAAGCAGATTTCCCCGCTCAAAACGGACACAAAAAATTAGAATTAAGGGATTGACAATAAAATAGCTTTAGATTTACTTCAACAGAATCATTTTTTTTGTGTCAACGTAATTTCCAGTATTTAATTGATAATAGTAGATACCGCTTGGTACCCCAACTTCCGGAGAAAATTCTATTTCATACTCACCTGCAGCTATCTCTTCGTTCAATAGAGTTGCAAATTCATTTCCCAATACGTCATAGATCCTTAAACGAACGAATCCGCTTTCTGAAATTCGAAATCCGATATTTGTTTTTGGATTAAACGGATTAGGATAATTTTGCTCCAACTTAAATTCATTTAGTTCATTAACATCATTAGCATTCGTAATAAAATCAAAACTAAAATCGGTTACTTTCGGCAAGTGATCGGAGGCAGTTTCTGTATCGAACATTTGAAATCCGTATTGATTTAACCTATTCTGGCTCATCACTTCAGATTGAATAACAAAATTTTTTTCAACAGACATAACGCTGTTCGAGTATATCTGAAAATCCAATCTGCCGGGCGGAAAAGAACTTTGATCATTCCGCCAGGTGTACGCAGTCCGTTTATCTGATTGCTGAGATAGGATATCATCCAAATCTGTATCATCCCAATCAGGCGCTCCACCGTTTCCGAAAAGCTGTGTGTTTATTATTTCACCTGTGGTGAGGGTAATAAGCTGCTGCCTGTCTCCAACTAAATTAAAATCTCCCAGCATCACAAAAGGAGTTTCGCTTGGAAGATCAATTATTCCGCCGGGAGTTTTTGCATCCAAAATAAAAGCGATTGTTGCATCAGCTTCACGCTGCCGGGTTTCATCGTTTGTAACACCGCCGCAGCATTTATAGTGGCAGTTAATTACAAGAATGTCTCTTTCAAATCTTTGTGGCAAATTAATAAGTGATGCAGTTATGCGATGATCCGAATAAACAAGCCAACTTTGCACGATTGGATATTTTGAAAGAGTAACATTTCCAGCATCGAGCTTAACTGCACTCCAGCTTGCGCCGCCGGGCAAAGGAAGCATTTGATTAATCGCATTTTTAACTTTTGTGGCCGATGAATTAAAGAATTCGTTAAAGCAAATAATATCTGGTTGTAAAGCCTGTAAAATTCTTTCAAAGCTATCCTCTCGCTGGGGATCTAGCAATCCATCCCACAATACATTCCAGTTCATAATTCTTAAAAGCGAGGTGTCTTCCCTGCTGATTTCAGTTGTAATAAGTGTTGGTGTTGGAGTGTCGTCAAAAGTATATTCAAATGTTTGCCCGCTATTAGGCATCCAGTCGCCGTTGGAAGCTCCATCAATAAAAAATAATTTTATTGCTCCTGTTCCACTATTGGGAGGAATAAACTGCCTCCCGATTGCAAATTCAAAGGTAGTATCTGTTACCGTTGGCATACTTCTGAATTGAATATCCGGATGATTAAACTGCGTGCCGCCAGCATGATAATTTATCCCACTTCTTTCTCCAAAATCAAATCGAAGCTCTGCACCGATTCCATTAATTGAAAACCCTGTGCTGCTGTTATTATCGCCATCGACGTAGAGTGAGAATTGATTGTCTTCAATCAGTTTAAGAAACGGAGTGATCCTTATTCTGATAAAAAGAAATTGTTCATCATTTGTGACTGAGATATATTTGAAATCGTATAAATTACCATCATTCTCAGCGTCAATGTAAGTCGGAACGGGAACATTCCAATCATCCGTTCTTCCATCTAAAAAAATGGGAAGTGATTGACTTAAAACATTTGCATACATTAAAAATGAAATTGTAATGATGACAGCGAGTTTCATTAATTTCTCAATTTATTGATTGTATCCTAATATTAAAATACTTTTAATAATTAAATATTAAAAGGTGATTAAACAGGTTTCAAAATGAATATTCAAATAATTGGCACAAAAAAAAGTAAGGATACACAGAAAACGGAGAGATTTTTTAACGAGCGTGGTATAAAATTTCAATTTAGAGACTTAACAGTAAAAGGGATTTCAAAAGGTGAGTTGAATAACATTTCTCGTGTAATTCCGATTGATGATCTTTTGGATAAAGAAAGCAAGCAGTTCAAAAAACGAAATCTCGAATTTATGGTTTACAAAACAGAAGAAGAGCTCCTCAATGATCCGCTTTTGCTTAAAACACCAATTGTACGAAACGGAAAATTGGTCACAATAGGTTTTCAGCCCGATACTTGGAAAGAGTGGATAGAAAAGGGTTAAATCATTACAATTCTTGCGAAAAATATCTTCTTCTTAAAATTAAATTATTTTTTTTGCTGGGAGCACTTGACAAGGACTGCAAAATCACTTATCTTTACTTTGAATTTCAAAGAACTTTATTTAGGAGATATGAATGACAGAAATTAATGCCGAACAGGAACTTGCTTTCATAAAGAAGGTGATGGCAGATAGCCGCCAAATAATAATTGATGATGGTAAAGGATTTATTTTCTGGGGAATCTTAGTTGCATTTGGATTATTCTTCACTTACCTGGCAAATGCAGGACGATGGGAATTTTCACTCGGCTGGTTTTGGCTAGCCCTTATTTCAATTGGGTGGATAGTTACCTTTTTAATCGAAATCCGAGCAGAAAAGAAAAGATCAACAAGAACTTTTGCAGGTAAAATAATGGGTGCTCTCTGGATTGGCTGCGGTATTGCGATGACGATACTTGGATTTATCGGTAGCATTACAGATGCTTATAGTAGCGTTTTTATTAACCCTATTATTGCAGTAGTTCTTGGTATTGGATATCTTGTAAGCGGAGTACTTCAAGGAAAAACCTGGGTATCGCTTCTCTCAATCGGGTGGTGGGCTGGTGCAATATTGATGTTTTATTTACACAATCTTGAAACCTTACTCATTATGGTGGGAATGATGATACTTTTGCAGACTATTCCAGGTATTGTAATTTATCGAGAATCTAAAAAAGAATTGTCGGTGGTGGAATAAATGTCCGACTTTGATTATCAACAGCTTGATGATATTATTCACTCAAGAATTAGGTTAGCTATAATAGCTGTTCTTGTTACTGTAGACGAAGCAGAGTTTACCTTCTTAAAAGATAAAGTTAACACAACAGATGGAAACTTAAGTACTCATTTAAAAAAGCTTGAAGAATCTGGTTATGTCGCTGTTAGCAAAACATTTGAGAAAAGAAAACCAATTTCAAGATATATGCT
>JABDPB010000175.1 GCA_013042995.1 Ignavibacteriaceae bacterium
TGTATGTAATGTGGGCGGTACTTTTGTAATCAGCTCAAAGCCCACAAAGATGGCTAATACGAAAACGTATATGAGCATTAATAATCCGAAAATATCCATTTAGAATTTCCTTTTATTTATTCTAAAAATTTCTTGAAATAACTTATTTCAGCAAATCTTTTATTCTTTGATTAAATACTTCACCATTGTGGGTTATTAAAGAACCCTGCACAATTTCATCTTCAAGATTTAATTCAACATTTCCTTCTTTTCCTATGTGCTGAATTAAGCTTAAAATGTTTTTTGAATACATTTCACTCGAGTGAGTTGGAACAAGGCTTGGAAGATTCGGTTCACCGATAATTGTAACTCCATGCTTTTTCACATTCTTTCCTTTTTCACTTGCTTCGCAGTTACCGCCAAACTCAACAGCCATATCGAGAACAACACTGCCGGGTCTCATATTTTTAACCATTTCTTCTGTTACAAGAACGGGAGCTTTTCTACCGGGAACGAGTGCAGTTGTAATAACTATATCTGCTTCGGTAATATGTTTGAAGAGCAACTCTTTTTGTTTTTTAATAAATTCTTCCGATGCTTCTTTTGCGTAGCCGCCAGCATCCTGCATGTCTTCTGCACCTTCAACTTCGATAAATTTTCCACCTAAGCTTAACACTTCTTCTTTTACAGCAGCACGTATATCCGAGACTTCCACTACTGCACCTAACCTTTTTGCGGTACCGAGAGCCTGCAATCCCGCAACTCCCGCACCCATAATTACAACTTTTGCTGGCGAAATTGTTCCAGCAGCAGTCATCATTAAAGGAAAGATTTTACCAAGAGTATCTGCACATATAACAACACTTTTATAACCTGCAATGTTTGCCTGCGAACTAAGTGCATCCATTTTCTGGGCTAATGTAGTTCTCGGAATCATATCCATCGAGATTACATTAATCTTTTTACCAGCACATTTTGTTGCAAGTTCAGGATAATTTAAAGGGTAGAGAAATGTTATTAGAAGTGTTCCTTCCTTCAATAATTCTATTTCATTTTTTCCTGCTTCGGGATGATCGAGTGGGCGTTGTACTTTAATTACAATGTGCGCCGTTGAATAAAGATCATTCAAGCTAACAACTTTAGCTCCAGCTTTTTCGTACATATCGTTGGTAAAACCGGCATTCAATCCGGCATCTTTTTCAACTTGAACCTGGAAACCTGATTTTATTAGTTTGGAAGCTACATCGGGGACACACGCGACTCGATTTTCGCCAGGCAGGATCTCTTTAGGAACTGCTATTACCATACCTGTAACTCCTTGTGAATTGAAAATAATTAATAAATGAAAATTAAACCCCTTATTAACGAATTCCAAAAAATGGTTATTAACTATTGAATTTTGTGTGGAATCTACTCAAGTAATGCTATGGTGGGTTGCTCTTTAGTTAAACAATGAATTGTTCCCAAACCCAATACTAAATCTGTTGAGTGAATACCGATCACTTTTCTGTCTTTGAAAATCTCAGATAGAATTCCTAATGCAATTCTGTCATTTGGATCATTAAATGTTGGAACAAGCACAGCACAATTTGAGATGTAAAAGTTTGCATAACTAGCAGGTAATCGTTGTCCTTTGAAAATAACGGGCGAAGGCATAGGCAAATCAATTACGATTAATTTCGAGCCATTCGGTAAATAAATATTTTGCAACCGCTCTTTGTTTTCTTTTAAGAGAGTGTAATTTTCATCAGAAGTATTTTCCTCCTGGACTAATACAACTGTATCTTCATTTACAAACCTGCAAATGTCATCAATATGCCCATGCGTATCATCGCCGGCAATTCCTTTTCCAAGCCAGATAACATTATTAATTCCAAAATGCTTTTTAAAGATGTCAAAATAATCCTGTTTTGTAAAACCCGGATTGCGTGTCTGCACTTTTTCATCGAGCAAACATTCTTGTGTGGTAATTAAAGTTCCTTTACCGTTGGTATCAAATGCACCACCTTCAAGTACAACTTGTTTTCCATTTTGTTCAACTATTATTCTTTTTAGATTAAGTTTTTTAGAAATGAAGTATGGAATTTTATCATCGAGTTTGTATTCATCGTACTTTGCCCATGCATTAAATTTAAAATCTACTATAGAAATTTTTTTTTCCTCTTTAACAAACATCGGTCCCGAATCCCTCAACCAGCTGCGATCAGTTTTTTTAATAAAGAATTCGATATTTGATGAACTCACATCAGAATCTTTTAAGACTTTTTCAGCTTTTAATTTGTGTTCTTTTGATTGTACAAGAATACTAACTTTCTCGCCGTGCGAAATATATTTTACTATTTCAGCATAGACAAAAGGAATAGTTGAAAATTTTTCGGGCCAATCTGATTTGTTGTTTGGCCATGCAATCCAGGTTGCTTCGTGACTTTCCCATTCGGCAGGTAGTTTCAAATTACTCATCTAAAAATCTTTTTGTAATATCTCCATAGCTGTCAATTCTTCTATCTCTAAGGAATGGCCAATTGTTGCGAATGTATTCAATTCTATTTAGATCAATTTCTGCAAGAACAATTTCTTCTTTATCAGCGGAAGCCTGTGCAATAGTAATTCCCTGAGGATCACATACAAATGACTGTCCCCAAAATTCTATTCCCGCGGAATTTTCATCTGCTCTTTCCAAACCAATTCTGTTAACAGCAGCAACGTAAGTACCATTTGCAACTGCATGTCCTTTTTGCACTGCGAGCCACGATTCGTACTGTGCTTTTCCGTGCTCTTCCTTTTCAAAAGGATGCCAACCGATTGCTGTTGGATAAAATAAAACTGCCGCACCTTGCAATGCGGTTAATCTTGCAGCTTCAGGATACCATTGATCCCAACAAATCAGTGTTCCAATTTTTCCAAAAGATGTACTAAAGTTTTTGTATCCAAGATCGCCGGGTGCAAAGTAAAATTTTTCATAAAAACCGGGATCATCTGGAATGTGCATTTTTCTATAGGTTCCAAGAATTTTTCCATCACTATCTATTACTACCAAGCTGTTGTGGTAAACACCTGATGAACGTTTTTCAAACAGCGGGACTACTACACTAACTTTATTTTTCTTTGCAACTCCAGAAATTGCCTCGGATGAAGGACCGGGAATTGTTTCTGCAAGTTTAAAGTTATTTATGTCTTCAGTTTGACAGAAGTATTCAGAACAAAAAAGTTCAGGCAGACAAATAACTTGCGCACCTTCTTTTGCAGATTTTTCAATCCAGCTAAGTGCTTTATTTAAATTGTCGTTAGTGTCTTTACTTACGGATAATTGAATTAAACCAATTGTAAATTTATCACTCATTTTAATCTTTTAATTTTAGAGGTAAAATTAGTGATTTTAGTGAAGTTCTAAAATCATTAAGGAATGTCTTTATGTACTGATTTTATTAATAACCGGAAGTAGAAACTAAAAATCCATCTATATCATATTCTTTGCTTCGGATCAGCTCTCCTTCTTTATAATATTCTTCCTTTTTTAAAAAGCCATTTGCGTAATAAACTCTTCTCCAGGAATCAAGTTTGCCATTGTAATAATTTTCAACTTGTTTGAATGCACCATTATCGTAATACGAATTTTTCTTTCCTCTAATCTCACCCATATCGTAATTCACTTCAGATTTTACTAACCCATTTACGTAATATTCTTTTAATTCGCCATCTACAACATCATCAACATAGGTTCCAACAGACTGCAGCGAACCATCTTCATAGTATTTAACGAATAGTCCGTTTTTCTTTCCATCTCTAATTACTTTTTCTTCTTTTAGATGACCATCAGGATAGTAATCTTTAACCATACCAACTTGTTTCCCATCAATATAATCAGCGGTTGACTGTACAACTCCGTTTTCATAATAGGCAATATATTTTCCGTTTATTTCCCCATCAGTGTAAGGAATTTCTTCCTTTAAATAACCAGAAGGATAATAGATCTTTGCAACTTCTTGCTTTACTCCATCAATATAAAAAATTTCATCTGAGAGCGAGCCACCATCGAAATAATTTTTAAGTAGTTCTTCTTTAGATTCAAAATTTCCCTGAAAATCATAACGCTCTCTGTGCAATAATTCATCATTAACATAATCATCTTTTACTCTTAAGTTTCCGGCCATGTCATATAGCCTAACGGTTCCTTCCAGCTTATCGTCAATAAAATTTGCTTGCAGTGCAACAATATTATTTTTATGATAAATAAAGACATCGCCATTTTGCTTGCTGTCTACGAAATTTCTTTCAACCTCAACTTCACCTGTCTTATAATACGTTTTAGAAATACCTTGGAGCATTCCATCAATATAATTCCACTCTCCTTGCAACTCTCCGGTTTTGTAGTAAGTGTAGGTTGTACCCTGTAAAATTCCGTCATCATATTTTTGTTCGGCCCATAGTTCCCCGGTTTCGTAATACCATCCGGATACTCCATCTTTAATTCCATTACTATAGTTCCATTCAATGCTGACTATTCCATCTTCAAAATACCAGGTTGAAAGTCCGTTTTCTTTTCCGTTTTCAAACTTCCAATCCTTCCAGAGTTTACCGTTTGAGTAGTATTCCCTGTAAAAACCATCTAGCTTATCATACCAATATTGTCCTTCGGTTTTAATTTTACCATTTGGATAGTAGGTTTTTACGACTTGAATTCCGGAAGATTGCGAATAACTGTTGTTCGCATAGAAAAAAAAGAGTGCAGTAAATGTTAAAATGACAATAGAAAGTTTTCTCATAAATCTCTTTTGCTAAAAATTTTCGAAAACAAACATATCATATTTTATTGAGAAGAGAAATCGATAAAAATTACCTTTTGAGTTAGTTCCTACAATAAATTCAAATTTTAAGTATATTCACCAAAATGAAAAAAATAAACTTTATTAACTCAATATGTATAATAAAAAATTATTTTTTTAGGTCTGAATATTGTAATAGCATGGAATAGATTTATTTTTTGAGAGTTAATATTAGATAATACACAAATATGAAATCGAATTTTACACTATCCAAAAAAATGATTGACTTATTTGTTAAAATATCAATTTTGTTTCTTCTTGTACAAAATTCGAATATATTATTTGGACAACCAAAAGAAAAAAAGATCTTTCACCCACTGATGGGATCAATCTCACTTTCGATTGAAACCGGGACCACTATTGGTTATACAGACTACACTAATTCAAAGTTAGATTTTGTCTGGAGAATTTCGGGAGAATATTTTTTTAACACTTTTACAAATCATTTAGTAGGGTTTAGAGGGTTTGCCGGAAGTGGCATGCTTGGTGGAAACGATATTAGGAAAGAACCTAAAGATTTCAAAACTGATCTCAGATTTTTCGGTGCTGGATTCACATATGGTTATATAATTTCTAATAAGTTTTCTCCTACTATAACAACAGCATTTTCCTATCTAAATTTTAATCCAAAGGATAGAAATGGAAATCAATTGCTGAATAACGAAAACAGTTTATACAATAAAAATGTAGTTAACTTAGTTTTAGAAGCTGGCTTGCAATATTCAATTACAAAAAATTTCTCAGTAAAACTTAGCTATGGATTTAACTTCAATTTTAATGATTGGCTTGATGATATTAATAAAGGTTCTCAAAATGATTTATTTTCAACAATCTATCTTGGTTTATCGTATACAATAAATGCAAGAGAAGATGCAGATAGAGATGGTGTTGATGATTCCGAAGATATGTGTCTCGATACGCCTGAAGGATTAGAAGTAGATAAAAACGGATGTCCAACTGATACGGATAAAGATGGCGTACCGGATTACTTAGACCAGTGCTCAAATACTCCTCAAAATGTTCTGGTTTATGACAACGGTTGCCCTCTTGATAGCGATCGTGATGGAGTTCCAGATTTTGCAGATAGATGCCCAAACACACCACCGAATGTCAAAGTTAACCGTAATGGATGTGCACAGGATTCCGATTATGATGGAATAGCGGATTATGAAGACAGATGCCCCGAAACCCCCCGTGGTGTTAGAGTTGATAGTGTCGGCTGCCCGTTCGATTCAGATGGAGATACTGTGCCGGATTTTGCTGACCGATGCCCAAATACTCCGAGTGGAGTTCAGGTAAACAACAGTGGCTGTCCGATGGATTCAGATAGAGATGGTATACCCGATTATCTTGATAAATGCCCCAATACAATCTCAAGAAACTCTGTTGATTCAGATGGATGCACAGACACGTTTCAGGAATATATATTTAGAGTGTCTGATTCTTTTAATGAAGGTACGACAAATCTAAATCCTAATTATTATAATGAACTAATTAAAGTTGTTTCGCGAATGAAAAAAACTCCAAATGCAAAATGGCGAATAGAAGGACACACAGACGATAAAGGTGATGCACAATACAAAAAAATTCTATCGTTACAAAGAGCCAAATCTGTTTTCGAATACTTTATTTCCCAAGGATTACGAGAAAAAAATTTCGAAATTGTTGGTTTAGGTAAGGATTTCCCTATTGCTGATAATAACACTGCGGAAGGAAGAAAACTGAACCGCAGAGTTGTACTCATTAGAGCAGAATAAAATTAATGGAAGTTCTTTTCCCCTGCTTCTATAAAAATCTTAATGTGATCCTCTTCCCTGGGAATTGGACAAGTATATAGTGAACTATATGCACAATATGGGTTATATGCCCTATTAAAATCGATTTCATAAATAAAGTTTTTATCTTCATTTAATTCTATATCAAGATATCTTCCCACTCCGTAGGTTTCGTTTCCTGTTGTTTTATCTGTAAACCAAATGCTGTGGTATTCTTCTCCATTTTTACTAAAACCACGATATACATTCACTTGGTGTGTTTCACCGTTATGGTTCAATTCCAAATAACCTAGAACTAGTACTGCTCTTGCTTCTCCCTTTGTTCCCATAATTACAACAGAATCAGGTTGGTCTTTATAAAAAAGTTTAGATTTAAAAATGTAATCAGGATTAAGATCGAAGTATTTTAAATTTTCAAATTCTATTGTTGTATCGCGGTTAAATGGTGAATGAGGCTCAAACTTAAATGAACTATCTCTTGCCGTTCTTTCTTGCAAAAGATTTTTAACATATTCTTTCATTTCTTTTGTTTCTGGTATTTTTTCATCGCAGGAATTAAATAATGAAAATGCAGCAACAATTAAAATCAAAAATGAGTTATTTTTTTTTATTCTTATCAATTTTATCCTCTTTCTTTTTAACCTTCTTTTTTAGATCACTTAGTTTATTTAATGCATCTAATGGCGTTAATTTTTCAATTTCAATTTTATTTATCTCACCACGTATTTCATCATCTTTAAATTCAAACAAACTAATTTGATTTTCCAATTCAGTGGCGGAAGAGAGCTTTTTTAACTTTTCCTTTTTGATTTCGTAAGGTGTTAGTTCTTTACTTTCAAGGTTTGTTAAAATTTCTTTTGCGCGATTTGTAACATACTGAGGAAGCCCAGCCATCTGCGCTACCTGTATTCCGTAACTGTGATCCGCTCTACCAGGATTTACCCTGTGAAGAAAAATTACTTTATCATCGTACTCACGAACTTCTACTTTAAAGTTTTTTATTTTTGGGAACAGATCTGACATCTCGTTTAGTTCGTGATAATGTGTTGCAAATAAAGTCTTCGCAGAAACATTTTTGTTATCATGTAGATATTCTGTTATCGCCCACGCAATAGATATTCCATCAAAAGTACTTGTTCCCCTCCCAATTTCATCTAACAGAATTAAACTATTTGCAGAAGCATTGTTCAATATATTAGCTGCTTCTTGCATTTCGACTAAAAAAGTACTTTCACCTGAAGTAATGTTATCGCTTGCACCAACTCGTGTAAAAATTCTATCTACAATTCCAATTTTTGCACTTTTGGCAGGTATGTATGAACCGATCTGTGCCATCAGTACAATCAACCCTACCTGCCGGATATAAACCGATTTTCCGGCCATGTTCGGACCGGTTAAAACCATTATCTGCTCGGTCTCGTTGTTCAACACACAAT
>JABDPB010000001.1 GCA_013042995.1 Ignavibacteriaceae bacterium
CAACTGAAACAAGAATGCTTCTGTCACCCTGGTTTTCCGAAAGTGTATAACCTTCGGTATTAGTGTTTGCGCTCCAGCTACCGCTTTGCACATGTGTTTGTGCAAATGCTGAAAAAGCGAATCCTAAAGCTGCAACAATTATAGGAACATAAATAAGTTTTTTCATTTGTGCCTCCGATTTGTTTGAAAAATTGGTTAGTGATAAAGTATTGTATAACCTTGTTATGCAATATAAAAAATTAGTGATAAAAAAATAATCTTTGTATTTGAGTATTATCAAAATCAATTGGTCATCAATAGCAGCAATAGTAAAGTGATTTTAAGCAGAATTAAAGGAGATTACTTTTGCTGCTTCTACTTTTAATATATTATATATTTTAAATTTTCTTATTTTAAATAAATTTATATTCAAAATAAATGATTATTACGTATAAGCCGGTTTCTGATTTTATTGGTTGGGGGGAAGCCGAACCTTTCATTCAAAAGTTAATTGTTAATAATAATATTAAATCAATTCTAGAAATTGGTGCTGGTGCAAATCCATCAATAAATCCAGATTTTATTACTGAACACAATTTGGATTATACCATAAACGATGTTAAAACAGTTGAACTTTTAAAAGCAGATAATATCTATAATAAACTTGCTGCAGATCTTTCAGTACCAAACGTAAAAGCTAAAATTAATATAAGATTCGATTTAATATTTAGCAGGATGGTTGGTGAACATATTGCTGATGGTAAAAGTTTTCATAACAATATTTATGATTTACTTAACAAAGGAGGCTACTCATTACATTGCTTTTCTACACTATATACTTTACCATTTATTGTAAACCGCATTTTACCAGATTCAATAACTGATTATTTTCTTCGTAAAATTGCTCCGCGAGATGAGCACAAACATGGTAAATTTAAAGCTCACTATAACTGGTGCAGAGGTCCTAGCAAAAGAATGATAAAACGAATGGAACATATTGGGTTTAGTGTATTAGAATATGTCGGCTACTTCGGTCATAACTATTACGAAAAAATTCCGCCTTTAAAACTCTTAGAAAAATTCAAATCAAAGTTACTACTTGAAATACCTTCACCTTACTTAACATCTTATGCATATGTTTTTCTAAAAAAGTAATTGTAGATTTTATATTATTGTAGATTTTTCAACTGTTCGATTTCTGATTTTTTCAGGCCGCTCACAACTAAATTATACGAGTGTTCAATCCACTCAGACAATTCTTTTGGGGAAATTGAACCATCAATTACAACCATATTCCAATGCTTTTTGTTCATATGATAACCGGGTAAAACAGATTCAAATTTTTCTCTAAGCTCAATAGCTTTTCCCGGATCGCATTTTAAATTAATCTGAAGAGGCACTTTTTCTAAAGATGTTAGAAGAAATATCTTTCCCATTACTTTAAAGACAAGTGTTTCTTCATCAAAAGGAAATTCCTCGGTAACACCTTTTTTCCCTAAACAGTATTCTCGTATTTGTTCTATGTTCACATTAACTGTTCCGTATTTGAATAAACTAATATTTTATCCGTGCGATTTTCAAAATAACAAAAAGTAATATTTGAACAACCAATTTGTTATTTTTAGAAATCACTTGTAGCATCAATTTATGATCGTTTATGTTAATAATGAATACCTGCCATTAGAAAACGCGCACATCTCTCCCATGGACCGCGGATTTCTTTTTGCAGATGGTGTTTACGAATCAATTCGCACATATAATAAAAAGCTATTTCGCCTAAACGATCATCTAGAAAGATTAAAAAGAAGTCTTGCGGAAATTAAAATTGACCACAATGATTTTGATTCCTTCCAGGAAATTGTTTATGGGCTAATAGAAAAAAATAAGATTAAGGATGAAGCATTGATTTACGTGCAAATTACACGCGGCAGTGCTTTTCCACGATCACATAGATTTCCCCAACAAAAAACGAATTCCACTATATATATATCTGCAACCGATTTACCACTTAATAAAGGCAATAAAATTAATGGTATAAAAGTTATTTTACACGAAGATTTACGATGGCTGCGATGTGATATTAAATCCACCTCGCTTTTACCTGCCGTGCTTGTAAATCAAAAAGCAAAAGAAGCAGGAGCTGAAGAAGCAATACTCCATAGAAATGGCTTGATAACAGAAGGTTCACACACTAATTTTTTTGCGGTTAAAGATGATATGGTTTACACGGCCCCACTTTCAAACTTAATTCTTGAGGGGATAACCAGAAGAGTAGTGCTTGATC
>JABDPB010000002.1 GCA_013042995.1 Ignavibacteriaceae bacterium
GGCAGGGCAATAATATGAATTTTAATATTGCAACTCCGCATGAAATCAACGGCAACGTTATTATTAATGGTAGAAAGCAGAATAGAAATATTGAAGCTATTCTAGAATGGAACGGAAAAGGACAAAAGAGAATTTCAGTAATAGTTGGCGTAATTAAACAAGGTCAAATCAATTCAATTCCGATTTATAGAATCAGAACCAGAGATGACGGCAGGTTAAGAATACCTAAGAGATTTTTCAGTGAACTGCCTTTCGGAGAACTTGAAAAAGTGGTTTTTACATTTGTAAGAATTTTTGAGAGTTTTCATCAAAACGGAAATAACGAATTGTTTGTATCATCACAAAGTATTCACAGTATAGTTATAGATATTCCTTGAGATATTTTTTATTAATTGTTTTATCAGCAATGGCACTGAACACCAAAATATTTGCTCAGAATTCGTTTGGGCTTACCGGTTATTGGGGATTACAGAATGATCTATCAATTCCTTATTACAGTTACGAAAGCAATACCTCTAATTCCTTTAATTATAATGAATGGGGAATATCTCTAAGCTACGGTGCTGAATTTTCCAGCTCTATAAATTCCAGTTTATATTTACTCGCAATAGCAAAGAGATTGGGTGATCATTCGCTCTCCGCGCGCTTTACCCCCGGCTATCAGAAAGAATTTCTTTTTTCTACCGGCGAAGTAATAATAATTGATACAACATCGCAATCTCTAAAAGCAAATTATAATTACAAAGAACTTTTTGGTTTGGGATACTCTTACAATTTTAATCCGCAGTTTAATGCTGGCTTTACCATTCGCTTTTTTAATCAGGATTTTAATCAGGAGATAGTAAAGCCGGTTTTTGGTGACACGCTTGAGATTGTCCGCGAGACAATAAACGAAAAAGTAAATTTTTGGAAAGCTGATTTGGGCTTTGATTTTATTTTAAATGATGTTTTGCGGTTTCGAGCTGCTTCAATTAATCTAATAAACTTTGGCGATATGCCGCAGACTGATGAATTTATAGGTTTTGAGATGAAGCAGGATATGGGTGCAATGTTTTCCGCAAGTTACACACCATTAAATTTGATTAATTTAAATTTGATTTACGAAACCTCACAGTCATTCCAAATTAATGCCTCGGGATTCGCGGGAAATTTCACTTATGGATTAACAACTTTTCACGATAAATATCAGGATCCTTTCATCGCAGGAGTTATCCCCGCATTTGGTTATAGGACTAATTTGTTTGAAGTGCTGCTAAGCGGAGTAAAATATTTTTCAGACAGAACAACCTCTGCAAGTCTATCACAATTTGCACAGGAAGGAATTCATAACGTTATTAATAACCGCTACAGTTTCGATAAAGTAGTTCTTTCACTCGCACTGAAAATAAGCAGCTCGCCAGAACAAAAAGCGAAATTTATAGATGTTGAAATTGTTCGTGATATTTATCCTACTTTTTTTGATAATTATCTGGAAAATCCCGTTGCTTTTGGAAAAGTAATAAATTTAACCGACGAGCCTGTTTCAATAATGCCATCTGCAAAAATCGAAGGTATGCATAATGAAAACATTCAATCAGCAGCTTCAATCTTAGCTCCTGGAGATACAGCTAAAATTCCTTATTACATAATTATACCTGAAAATTTCAATATTGAAAAAGCAATTCTGTCTTATGCAGATTTTTATATCTCAACTACTGCGGATGAACCGGATGATCATCTGCAAAAAGCGATTTTAGTAAATGGTGTTAATGCGTGGGATGGAAGAGTAAGTAATTTAAAATATTTTATTAAAAAAAATATTGATTTCTCAATGAGCTATTCAAAAGGAGTTTTGAGCGCAAATAAAGAAACTTTGGATACGGTTTCATCTGTACTTTCCACTTTTTATAAAGCAAGTTTACTGTTTGATAATTTTGTTAAGCAATTAGTTTACACATCAGATCCAAGAGCAAGTGCTGAGTATGTGCAGTTTCCGAAACAAACATTGGAACTCAAAGGTGGAGATTGCGATGATCTAAGTGTCGTATATTCTTCATTGCTTGAAAGTGTTGGAATTCAAACAGCTTTAGTTGATTATAAATCTGACGGGCAAATTAGACATGTAAGTGTTTTATTCAATACAGAACTTTTACCAAACCAGGCAAAACTGATTACTGATAATGACAAGAAATATTTTTTAAGAGAAAATCAAAATGGATTTGATGAAGTTTGGCTTCCGGTTGAAGCGACTTCACTTACAAATTTTTACGAAGCCTGGAACAAAGGTGTGGAAAAATTTAATCATGATGCTTTAAATGATTTAGGAATTGCTAAGGGTAAAGTTGAAATAATTGATGTTTACTAAATGGGAGAAAAAAAATGAAGACATTAGTCATAATTTTCATGATGAGTACGATAATACTTTCACAAACATACAAAGCAGTAAATATTAAAGGTGAAGTAAAATCTCAATCAGGAACTGAAGAGATCTGGAAAAGCGTAACAGAAGGATCTATATTAAAAAATGATGAGGTATTAGTAACAGGAAGAAAGTCTTCTGTGCAATTGGTAAATAATGATTTTACA
This sequence comes from Ignavibacteriaceae bacterium, assembly GCA_013042995.1. Lineage (GTDB taxonomy): Bacteria > Bacteroidota > Ignavibacteria > Ignavibacteriales > Ignavibacteriaceae > IGN2. Next base: position 2,566 of record JABDPB010000002.1, read on the forward strand.
TTTTATCTAAAGGAAAAATCCGCTGTTTCAATCAGCAGCATAAAAAGAATGAGTCTTGATGAACTTCTGCTTGCACTTGCAATGGAAGATTTAATTAATGCTCCTAAGAAAAATGGCAATGGGCACTCAGAAAGCACTGCTGTTTATGGGGAGGATGATAGCGAAGATTTTCCTGCTCTAGATTCAGGCCCATTTGGAATTAAAAGATTGAACGGCGCCAGGCAGCTTTCTGAAAGCGGATTAACAGAATCGGCAATAGTATTTGCAAAAGAAACTTACAGAAAATATCCTGATACAAAATCAGATCCTTCGTACAGAATTTATTTCGCAAACATTCTTTACAATAAAAGTCTGTATGAGGAAGCACTTGTAGAATACAAAGAGATTTCCAAACTTGATCTTAACGAAAAACAAAGAAATGAAGTTAGCTCAGCAATTGAAAACGTAAAAAAGGTATTGATGAGTAATTAAACCAAAAAAACATTCTCTTGTTAATAATAAGCCCACAATTGAAGTTGTGGGTTATTTTTTGACCAGCAAGTTTGCAATTGCATAAAAAAATCTGCAGATTAACTCCAAAATTTTTCACATCAATTTCCAATCAAAACAAAAAGGAAAACCATGAAGCACCTTTTCACATTTTTTATTCTCTCTTTTATATTATCTGCTTCTTCTGCTGAGATTTATGCTCAAGATAATACACAAAAAATTCACCCTGCATTGCAGGCAGTTCTTTTAGATGCATCGAACACAGATGTAATTGATGTTTATGCAACCTTAAAAGATCAGTACCCTAACAACTTGCTGATAGAACAAACTTTTTCGCTTAATAAAAAAGCTAGACAGAAAGAAGTTGTCCGAATTTTAAGAGAATTTGCAGATGAAAAACAACAAGCCGTTCGTCAATATCTATATCAAGCTGTTGATGAAGGTTTAGTAACAAAAATTGATATTCTATGGGCAGCGAATACAGTTATATTTTCAGCTGTGCCTCAGGTAATTTATGGTTTAGCAGAAGGATATGATGAAGTAGCAGAGATCAGATATGACGCACCCTTGGATGAAAATCAGGTGATTGATCCAACAGAAACCAATCCAACATATTATCCTCCTAATCCGAATGATAATCCACCGCCACAAATAGGTTTAACTTTAATAAATGCTCCAGCAGTTTGGGCTGCAGGTGATAGCGGGAAAGGCGTAATAGCTGCTAACCATGATTCAGGGTGTGATTGGGATCATCCGGATTTAGTTAATAACCTATGGAATAATTTAGGAGAGGATGCTGATAATGACGGGCATACTGTGGAATGGAATGGTTCAGCATGGGTATTCGACCCGGGAGATATTAATGGAGTTGATGATGATGGAAATACGTATGTAGATGATTTTATTGGTTGGGATTTTTCAGGTAATGATAACGATCCAAATTCTTCTTCAACACATGGCACTAAAACTGCCGGTATTGTTTGTGGTGATGGTACAGGTGGAACCCAAACTGGTGTAGCACCAAAAGCCAAACTTATTAATTGCCGACTTAGCGGCGAAGCTACCTCATGGCTTGCAATTCAATATTCTGTTGCGGCAGGTGTTGATGTAATTACAAGCTCACATAGTTACAAGTGGTATTTTAACCCGCAGCCTAATTATCCAATGCACAGGCAAATGAATGACTTTGAATTAGCTGCAGGTGTAGTGCATACTAATTCTACAAGTAACGATGGAAATTCTGTAGGAATTCCATTTAATATTTCAGCACCTGGAAATACTCCACCATCGTGGATTCATCCGGATCAAACCTTAGTGGGCGGAGTAAGCTCTGTGATTGGAGTGGGGAATGTAGTTGCTCAGACTGATATAATTGCATCCAGTTCACCTCACGGTCCATGGACCTGGGAAGATTACCAAATTAATCATCCGTCTTATCCTTTTACGGTACCTTTAGAATATCAAGATTATCCTTATGAAACACAGCCAGGATCAATGGGTCTAATAAAACCCGATGTTTCGTCCCCAGGTAATGGTACAACATCCACTACCAATGGTGGCGGTTATTCAAGTTTCAGTGGAACTTCTGGCGCAACCCCACACGTTTGTGGAACTGTTGCATTAATTCTAGGAGTAAATCCAAATCTTACTCCGGAAGAAGTTAGTATGATCATTCAAACTACTTCAGTTGAAAAAGGAACTTCCGGAAAAGATAACAGGTACGGCGCCGGCAGAATAGATGCATATGAGGCATACTTGCTTGCATTAGCGATGATTCCGGTTGAACTCTCCTCCTTCACAGCGTCTGCAAGTTCTAATTCTGTTAGCTTGAGTTGGACTACAGCAACTGAAACTAACAACTCTGGTTTTTCAATTGAAAGGAAAACTCCAAAGGACGAAAGTTGGATTGAAGTTGGTTTTGTCCCGGGATTCGGAACCACAACCGAAATCAAAAACTACACATATACTGATGAAAAACTTGCAATGGGAATGTACAGTTATCGCTTAAGACAGATTGACCTCGATGGTACTTTTGAATACACAAATTCAGTTGAAATTGAAGTGTATGCACCGGATGAATTTGTTCTTACACAAAACTATCCAAATCCGTTCAATCCAAGTACAACAATTGAGTTTTCCGTTCCTGAATTGAGTGAAGTGAATATTTCCGTTTACTCAATTATTGGAGAAAAGGTTGCTACAGTTGTCAACAAAACTTTTGAAGCAGGTTACCACA
>JABDPB010000012.1 GCA_013042995.1 Ignavibacteriaceae bacterium
AGCAGCTATTGCGGCAAATAGTAACTGCCGAAAAAATTCAACTACTTTTTCCTGAATAGTTTCAGGTTTTTTTCTTTCCTTCTTTTTCCAGAAGTGAAATTTTTTACTTTTTTCTTCCGGTTGTGTATTATTCTTATTTTCTTCCATTTTTAAGATTAAATAAATTTTATCAGTAATTCACTGTTAAAATAATAATTATATGTAATCAAAGTGTAAAATATAACCTGTTCATTAATAAAATAATGTTGAAATATGAACAAAATGTTAAAGAATTTGTTCACACTTCTCAGTGAGTTTAAGCAGGTCCATTCTGATTAAATTCAATAACAATGCTATCCAGTTTTTGCAATACATTCTGTTTAACTTTATTATAATCAGCTTTTAATTCTTCCTTTACCGGATGTGAAGGAGGAACTTCCACTTTAAGAGGATCCACGGGACTTCCGTTTATATAAAATCTGTAATCTAAATGCGGGCCGGTAGATAAACCGGTGCTACCCACATATCCGATTACCTGTCCCTGCTGAACATTTACACCTCTTTTAATACCTTTCCCAAATCTTGATAGATGCAAATACATTGTCGTATAAACGGAGTTATGTCTTACTTTAATGTATTTACCGTTTCCTCCTTTGTAACTTGCTTCTACAACCATACCATCGCCAGTTGTTCGGACAGGTGTGCCGGTTGGAGCAGCATAATCAACACCCAAATGAGGACGGCGGACTTTAAGAACAGGATGAAGTCTGCTTCTGCTGAAGCGCGAGCTGATTCTTCCAAATTCCAATGGTGCTTTTAAGAATGCTTTTCGCAGACTGTTTCCGTTTTCATCAAAAAATTGATATACGCTGCCCTGCACAAAAGGTACAGCGTAATATTCTTTACTATTATGATTAAAATATGCGCCAAGAATTTTTCCTATTCCAACAAACTTTAAGCTATCTTTATTATCAACTGTTTGAATAAATTCTTCTTCAAAAATGACTTTAAAATAATCTCCTTTTTGCAGATGATAAAAATCTACCTGCCATGCAAACACCTGGGAAAGCTTTATAGCAAGTTCTGGCGATGCGTCCGATTCCATTAAAGCTACATAAAGTGAATGATTTATTTGCGCTTCGCGAGTATTTGTTTTTATTTGAATTTCTTTTTTACCTTCGTAAACAGAAACTGAATCTTTCACATTAAAAACAACATGATTCACTGGATTTTTTTCGTATACGAAGTAATGAAGACTGTTGTTTGTATCCGGCGAGGAATATGTATAGTAGGTATTTCCTGCTCTTATTTTTCTAACATCAAAAACGTTTTTTGAATTTTCAACAATTTGTGCAATTGTATTACCTGAAGCTCCGTTTGTTAATAAAATATCGGAAAGGGTCTCATTTCTAAGAACAGTGCTTTTTTGAACAATGAGCGAATCAGAATAAAATCCAAATTGGTTAGGTTTTAGTTCAATTTTTGCAACTTGTTCAACTTCAGCTTCTTCATCAGATGAACCAATCCATCCCCACAAAACTAAACTTATTGCAATGAGAAACAGACCGAAGTAAATTAATCTGAAAAAAATGGTAGTGTTTTTTCCTGCCTTCACAATTCCTTAGAAATGCTAAAAAATTAAAGCGAAACATATGGTTAAATAGATAAGATTTCAACTGGAAAAACAGAGGTAAGTTGAAGATACAGCCAATTAACTTTTTAATAGTATAATTCAATCTGTTTTGAGTTATGATTATTTTTATAATCAGGTAACAACTGATTTTATTTTTCAAATGAAATGATAAAAAGTAAAAAATACGGTATTGCGCTCAGCCTTATTTTATTTACTGTAATTTTATTGATGGATGATTTTGATCCTTCTAAACCGTATTTAAATGTAATGGCAGCCATTTCAGTTTTAATGGCTGTGCTTTGGATTACTGAAGCTATACCGCTTTCTGTAACTTCGCTTATTCCGCTAATTTTTTATCCAATCACAGGTATTCTTAGTGCAGATGAAATAGCTTCTTCCTACATAAATTCAATAATTTTTCTTTTTCTTGGCGGATTTTTAATTGCAATTTCAATGGAAGAATGGAACTTGCACAAGCGCATAGCTCTAAAATTAATCACAATTTTTGGAGGAAGTCCATCTTCAATATTAATTGGATTTATGATTGCCGGGGCATTTTTATCAATGTGGATTTCAAACACAGCAACAGCTTTGATGCTTCTACCGATCGCACTTGCTATAATATCAAAACTTGAAGATCAGTTTACTGAAAAACAAATTCAAAGTTTTTCACTTATACTATTACTATCAATCGCCTATTCCTGCACTTTAGGTGGGGTAGCAACTCTCGTAGGAACACCACCAAATCTGGTTTTTGTAAAAACACTTAACATTATGTTTCCCAATGCTCCTGAAATTTCATTCAGCAGTTGGATGCTGCTTGCAATACCAGTTTCAATTGTTATGCTTTTAGCAGTTGGATATTTACTTACAAAAGTTCTATTCAAAATAGATAAAAAAATTAAACTCGATAAAGACTATATAAAACAGGAATACAATAAACTTGGTAAAATAGCTTTTGAAGAGAAAGCAGTCGGTATTGTATTTTGTATAACCGCATTGCTATGGATTTTTAGAAACAACATAAAATTTGGAATTGTTGAAATTCCAGGATGGGCAAATTTGCTTCCAACATCTGATTTTATTAACGATGGAACTGTTGCAATATCTATGGCATTTATTTTATTCCTTATTCCCGCAAAAAATAAAAGCCGAGCAATTTTAGATGCAAATGCATTCATAAAAGTGCCTTGGGGAATAATATTACTTTTTGGAGGGGGTTTTGCACTAGCTAAAGGTTTTTCTTCAACTGGATTAGCTCAATACATTGGTGAACAGCTAACAGGACTATCTTCTTTTCCACCTATTTTAATAATTATTTTTACTGCAGCTCTGATCAGCTTTTTAACTGAACTTACTTCAAATACAGCAACAACTCAAATGATTCTGCCAATTCTCGCTTCGGTTTCAATAGCAATGCAGCTAAATCCTTTGCTGCTTATGTTAACTGCAACTTTATCGGCTTCAATGGCATTTATGCTACCTGTGGCAACTCCTCCAAACACAATAATTTTTGCAAGCAAAAGATTAAAAATTTCTGAAATGGCAAGAACCGGCTTTGCGCTTAACATTTTGGGGATAATTATCGTAAGCCTGCTGGTTTACTTTTTAGGCAATTATATTTTTGATTTAAGCACTTTTCCTGGCTGGGCTGAAATAAATTAATTCAATCACCCAAAACGGGGGTTGATATTATCTTTTCTATTTCATAATATCCTATTGAAAAATTAGCCGTCCATCTGAAAAACCTTATGAAGAAATTTCTGGAAATACTCTTAATTACAACAATGCTGCTTTTCTTCTCTTTATCTTGCCGCGAGGAAGTGATTGAGCCGAACATTTTTGTGGAAAATGTAAATGATCCGGTGCAGCTAAACGAGAGAAATTCTTATACTTTTCTTCTGAATGCGAACTCTTTTTCTATGGATTTAACAGTATTTCCATTCATTAATTCATCACGTTCGCGTATTAGTGTTACATTAATTGATTACCAAGCAGGCTATGCGAAACTTACAATTCAGGATTACGATAACCGCGAAAGATATACTTACTTTGCAGCAGAAGATATTTCTCTTTATACAGACATTATAGATGGTTATATACCGGAATCTGTTATTATCAGAACTGAAGATTTTAGTGGGAAAATTAAAATCGAACTAAGAAAATCGTTATAATTTTTTAATTAGAACTTTCATTCTCCAGTAAAAATTTTCAAATTCATCCCATCGATTTCTAAAAATAAAAAAATTAATTTCAGTATCTTTCACAGCTTTTTTTACCTTTTTTTGTTTACACGGATGTTAAAATGAATTCTTTTGAGCGAAATAATATGTTTTTTCAAGTTTCTACCGAAAAAATCTCCATTCCCGAACGGGATGAAGTTGAGGAAAAATATACATGGAATTTAAAAGATATCTATAAAAGCGATGGTGAGTGGGAAGATGATTTCAAATGGATTGAAGAAAAGTTGAATGAATACAATAATTTCAGGGACAAGTTACATCAGAGTGCCGAGGTACTTCTTTCGTGTCTGAAATTTGATGACAGTATAGGTATAAAGCTTGAACGATTGCATCTCTATGCTATGCTTTCTAAGGATAGTGATTTAAGGGTAAATAAGTATCAATCAATGGATGATAGAATTAAGACACTTTACTCAAAAGTGGGTGCTGCAAGCTCATTCATTCATCCGGAGATTCTAAATATTTCCGAAGAAGATCTCCAGAGGATGATTTCGTCAAACATTGAGCTGAAAGTTTATGAGCACAGCTTAAAAAATTTACTGCGATTGAAAAATCATACGCTTTCCGATTCCGAGGAAAAAATTTTAGCACTTGCTTCTGAGCTGACGCAAACACCTTATAATACATTTTCGATGTTTACAAACGCCGATCTCAAATTTCCTTTTGTGGAAGATGAAAGTAGGAATTCGGTTCAACTATCACATGCTCGTTTCTATTCTGCAATGTATTCGAAAAATAGGGATTATAGAGAAAAGACTTTTAAAGGATATCTGGGAACATATAAAGAATATACAAACACTTTAGCTGCACTCTTAAATGGAAATCTTAAAACAAATATTTTCAATGCGAAAGCAAGAAATTACAGTTCAGCACTTGAAGCAGCCTTAGATAGAAATAATATTTCAATTTCTGTTTACAATAAGTTAATTGAATCGGCTAACAATAATATCTCCCCGCTTCACAGGTGGGCTTCACTTAAAAAGAAATTATTGGGTATAAATGAGTTAAAACCCTTTGATGTTTACGTTTCACTTTTCGATAAAAAATTAGAAAAAAAATATTCTTACGATCAGGCAGTTGAAATTGTACTCGATTCATTAAAAATAATGGGTGATGATTATCTCAACTCATTAAAAACTGCTTTTGAAAACAGATGGATTGATGTTTACGAAACTAAAGCAAAAAAGAGTGGTGCTTACTCATCAGGAACTACTTATGGAGTGCACCCGTATGTTCTTTTGAACTGGACAGATCTTTTGAATGATGTATTTACACTTTCCCATGAAATGGGACACAATATGCACTCTTTCTATACAGGTCAAACACAGCTCTATCCATATGCAAACTACTCTATATTTTTAGCGGAAGTTGCATCAACTTTTAATGAAGCTCTTTTGTTAGATTATTTAATTGATAAATCATCTGAAAAGGAAGAAAAACTTTTTCTAATGGAAAAATACATGAATAACATTACTGCAACCTTTTACAGGCAAGTAATGTTTGCGGAATTTGAAAAGATAATTTATGTTAGAACCGAAAGTGGTGAAGCGCTTACATCTGAAGTTCTGTGTGCATTATTTAGTAAAATATATAAAAAATATTGGGGGCCTGATATGAATGTTGAAGAAGAGGAGAGTTACACCTGGAGTCGAATTCCGCATTTTTATTACAACTTTTATGTATATCAGTATGCGACAGGTTTTGCTGCATCGGAGGAACTTGTTAAAAAGGTAAAAAAGGAAGGGCAAACAGAAGTAGCAAAATATTTAAACTTTCTTAAAGCAGGCAGTTCAGATTATCCGCTGAATATCTTAGCGACTGCAGGCGTTGATATGAATTCGGAAAAACCAGTGTTAGCTGTTTCAGAAAAAATGGATGCTATCTTGGACGAAATGGAAAATTTAATTTATTAATGGAATAGTAAATGAAAGTATACAGTAAAAAATCACTAAACGAATATCAACAATCTTTAACTTATAATGATATCAGTTTAATTCCGACTGAAGTATCTAGAATAAAAACTAGGAAAGAGGTTAATACCGACACAGAATTTTTAGGTAATAAGCTAGCACTTCCTTTACTTTCGAGTCCAATGGAAAGCATTACAGGAATCGAAATGGCAAAGGAGCTATCTTCTCTCGGCTGCCTTGGAATTGTAAACAGATTTGATTCATCTCTAAAAGAAATTATTAGCGATAAAAAGAACGTTGATGATATTATAGCGGTGTCGGTTGCTTTGAATTCTGATATCGCCACAATAGAGGAACTCGCTGATACCGGTAGTTTGATTTGCATTGATACAGCCAACGCAAATAACATGGAGGTTCTAAAAAAAACTGAACAAATAAAAAGTAAGTTTAATGTTAAAGTAATTGTTGGTAATATAGCACACGGTGCATCTCTCAACCAGCTTGTTGATGTGGGTGCCGATGCAGTGCGCGTAGGAATCGGAAGTGGAAGTGTTTGCACCACAAGCATTCAAACAGGATTAGGTATTGGACAGGTATCATCTCTATTAAATGTTTACTTTGCACGAGAAGAGAAAAAATTAGACATAAAAATTATTGCAGACGGCGGAATTAAGGGAGCCGGAGATATTGCAAAGGCAATTGCTGTTGGGGCAGATGCAGTTATGGTTGGTAGATTATTAGCGGGTGCACGTGAAACCCCCGGCGAAGTTATCCGTTATAACGATCAGTTGTGGAAAAAATACAGAGGCTCTGCTTCGTTTGGTGTCAAGATGCGAAATGAATTTATTGAAGGTGAGGAAACAATGGTTCCTTATAAAGGAGTCGTTAAAAATGTTATTAATGCCATTTCTGATGGCTTGAAAAGTTCCATGAGTTACATGAACTGTTTTAATCTTCAGGAGCTTAGAAACGCAGATACTTTTGCGGTTCTTAGTAATTATTCGTATTTGGAACGGCTGCCAAAGCCGTAGTATTAATAATCTGTCCGGGCTATTCATTAAATTTAATATTCAAATAATAAGAATTTATTCACAAAGCAGGGATATACAATGGGCAAAAAGAAATCTGAAAAAAGCATTGAATTATTAAATAAAGCAGTTTCTGATGAGCTTTTGGCTATTCATCAATATATGTATTTTCACTTTCATTGTGATGACCTGGGTTATGATCTTTTAGCAGGTTTGTTCAAGAAAACTGCAATTGAAGAAATGACTCACGTTGAACTCTTATCCGAGAGAATTTTGTTTCTTAAAGGTGATGTAGAAATGAAAATTGTAGGAGATGTTCAAAAAATTCATGATCCTAAAGAGATGGTAAAATGTGCTGCACAAATGGAAGACCACAGTGCGGCGGATTATAATGAATGGGCAAATGAATGCGCTGCAAATTCTGATTCAGCCACCAAAAAAATATTTGAAGATCTTGTTACAGATGAAGAACGACACTTTGATCAGTTTGAGACTGAAATGGAAAATATGGATAAATTTGGTGAAAAGTATCTAGCACTTCAATCTATAGAACGGAGTAAATTGGTTTCTTCACCAGCAGCGAAGTAGTTAGTTATCATTTATTCATCAAAATTAATTCTTTTAAAATTTGATTTGCTTTAATCTAAGCGAGTTTGAAACAACGGAGATTGAACTGAATGACATTGCTAATGCGGCAAAGATAGGAGTTAAAATTCCGAATGCTGCCAAGGGGATTCCGATTATATTATAGAAAAATGCCCAAAATAGATTTTGCTTAATTGTTTTAATTGTTCTTTTTGATAATCGAATTGCATTAACGACTCCATTCAACTCACCACTCATTAAAACGATATCTCCTGTTTCAATAGCGATATCAGTTCCAGTGCCAATGGCAATTCCAATATCACTTTGAGCTAACGCAGGCGAATCGTTGATACCATCACCAACCATGGCAACTATTTCACCTTTCTGTTGATGTTTTCGTACGGAGTCTATTTTTTGATCTGGTAAAACTTCTGCTTCGTATAAATTAACTCCTGTTTTTTTAGCAGCAGTTTCAGCAGCGAATTTATTATCGCCAGTTAACATTACTGTTTTTAAATTCATTAATTTTAATTTTTGTATAGAATCAATTGCCCCGGATTTAATCGGATCCTCGATTGCAATCAATCCTTTGAGCTCGCTATTTATTGCACCGAAAACAACTGTCTTTCCATCTGCAAAAAGTTTGCTGTTTATTTCAGCCAAAGAATTAAAGCTGATTGAATATAGTTTCATAAATTGTTCATTCCCAATGAAGATTCTGTTTCCATTAACTTTTCCACTCAAACCAAAACCTGGATGACTTTCAAAATCTTCAACTTCATCAAAATCTATTGTTTTTCCTTTGGCAAATTCAATAATCGCATTTGCCAATGGATGTTCGGATCTGTTTTCAACTGAAGCAATCATTTTAACAAAATCTTTTTCAGCCATACCAATAGTAGTGATTGATTCAACTTTTGGTTTTCCCTCGGTAATAGTTCCTGTTTTATCAAAAATAACTGTAGATATTTTATGGCCAAGCTCAAGTGTTTCACTGTTTTTAATTAGTATTCCATTTTGTGCCCCTTTTCCTGTTCCAACAATTATTGCTGTAGGGGTTGCCAAACCCAATGCACAAGGACAAGCAATTATTAGCACTGCCACAAAATTTAACAGCGCAGTATTGATTCCACCTTCGGTTCCAAACAACATCCAGCCTGAAAACGTGATAACAGCAATTAATAAAATTACAGGAACAAATATTGATGCAATTTTATCAGCCAGCTTTTGAATTGGTGCTTTTGATCCTTGCGCTTTTTCAATCATTTTAATTATTTGTCCAAGCAAAGAGCTATTGCCCAGGGCTGTAACATTAAATTGAAAGCTGCCATTAAAATTAATTGTGCCACCGATGATTTTGGAACCTATTTCTTTCCCCACCGGAACCGATTCTCCCGTAATCATTGATTCATCAACAGAGGAATATCCACTTGTAACAATTCCATCAGCAGGAATTTGAGCACCCGGTTTAACAATCACAATGTCTCCCAACCGCAAATTGTATAAACTAATTTCTACTTCACTTCCGTTGCGAATAATAATTGCGGTTTTAGGTTTCAGTTCTAATAGCTTTTTTATAGCTGAGCCTGTTCGGGATTTTGCGCGGCTTTCAAGCCAGCGTCCCAAAAGAATTAAGGTTATTATTACTGCAGCGGTATCAAAATAAACATGTTGAGCTGTTGAGTCTTCCGAATAGATGATTGGGAACAAAGTGATTACAGAACTGAACAAATAGGCTGAACCTGTTCCGATAGCCACAAGTGTGTTCATATCTGCAGAAAAATGTTTCAGTTTCTGCCAGGCAATTTTATAAAATCTTTTTCCAGCGATAAAAACAACTGGTGTTGTTAATAGCAATAGAACTTTATTTACTTCATCACTGTTAAGTGAAATGAGTTTATAAAATTCATTCCACATAGAACCCATATTAAGTAATAGAATGGGTAGGGAAAGAATTGCAGCAAGGAAGAAATTATTTTTTAGTTCCCTCTCATCTTTACTCTTAAAATTATTAGAATCTGCAACCGATATCTCATCTTCTTGCTGAAATTCATGTGATAGGTTAATTTTGTAGCCTGAGGCTTCAATAACCTTAACAACATCTTCGTAGTTTGTAATCGAAGTATCTATATTAAACGATGCTTTCTCTGTTGCAAAATTAACTGAAACGTTGGAGAGACCTTTTGTTAGGGAAAGTGATTTCTCAACTCTTGCTACACAGGCAGCACATGTCATTCCTTCAACTGGGGCAACTATATGCTGTTTTGTTTCAGACTTTTTCAAAAACTGAATTTATATTGTATGATTTGGAAGATTCTAATCAATTACTTTATAGCCCGCTTCTTCGATTGCTTTTATTATTTCTGCTTCTCCTATCGAAGATTTTTCAAAATCAATTGTTACTGAACCAATTTTTACATCAAAGTTTTTTAATTTTAGCTTTGATAAAATATCCTCTACTGCATTTACGCAATGATCGCAGCTCATTCCATCTATTTTAAATTTTTTTTCCATTTGTTTTACTTGAAAGTTTAACAATTACTTTTATTTCACATTCAATATTGTTTAAAGTTAAATGAGAAGCGTTACAAAATTCTAAAGAAATGTTACAAAAATAGTTGTTGTTAACTAACTTGATCGAGGGGTTTTCTAATAGGGCTTTTAAGTTTTTTAAATTGTGAAGGATTCATTCCGGTTACCTGCTTAAACTGATTAGATAAATGTTGAACGCTACTGTATCCGAGAGAATATGCAATTTCACTAAGTGTTAGTTCGTTGTAGGCTAATTGTTCTTTAACTCTTTCAATTTTTTGATAGATTATAAACTTCTCAATTGTTATCCCTTCCTTAGTTGAAAAGAGACTGCTCAGATTGCTATAGCTTTTTCCTATTTCTCTTGAAAGATATTTCGAAAAATTTATCTTTTCCGATTCGTTAACAGCATAGTGGATTTTATCAATAATTAATACTTTAATCTTTTCTATGATTTTTGAGCTTGTATCATCAATTAATTCAAATCCGTTTCCGGAGAGAACTTCTTCAATTTTCTTATATGGAAATCCACCCTCAACTTTTTCAACTGTTACTTCTCCTAGGTTAATATCCAGTATTATTAAACCGAGCTTTGATAGTTCTTCATCAACAACTTTAATGCACCGGTTGCAGACCATATTTTTTATATAAAGTGTACTTTTCACGATTTCGATTACTTTATTTATCTCTAACTAATAATAAAGAAAATTTGTTATACAATTTAAATCGATTTTTCATCATTTTTTAAAGCTTTACCAAAACATCCAATAGAGCTGTAACTAATTATTTTAATTGATTTTACGGCTAAACTTTACTAATTTCACATTCCGATTTTAAAAGTATATATCAAATTTTTAATTAAATATGCAGGTGAATAATGACAAAGGCTGATATTGTAGATAGAGTTGCCGGAGGAACAGGATTGACTAAGTTGGAAACTGAGGCCATAATCGAGGGATTTTTTAAAACGGTAATTGATGCACTCAAGGAAGGAAAAGGTATTGAAATAAGAGGCTTTGGCAGTTACAAAGTAAAGAAAAAAAATGCACGTCAGGCTCGTAATCCTAAAACAGGTGAATCAGTTTTCGTCCCAGAACACTATGTCCCCACATTTAAATTTTCTAAAGATTTCAAAGACATAGTTAATCAGAGTATGATGGAAAAAGAAAGCAGCGGTGCTAGCTAGTGAAAAACTTTTGCTCAGAGTGTGGTAATAAACTTGAAAACCAGCATAAATTTTGCCCTAACTGTGGAACTGAAGTAGCAATAAAAACAAATGATGCTAAACAGGATACAGTATCTGGTTTGGACAAGTTATTAGTTTGTGATATTTGCGGAGAAGATAATCCAATTACAAACGAAGCCTGTTTTAGCTGTGGAGCAAAGTTAAAAAGCTTTATCGTTGAAAAGAAAATTGAAGAATCGAAGAAGAGTAGAAGACTAGGAACCTCAAAACAAAATTTAAGAAAAAAAAATTCAAAAAAAACAGATTTGTCCAAAAATGGTAAAGATTTGGGCGGGAAGAAATTGTTTCTAGTATCGTCGATTATAGTTATAGTTTTAGCTGTTTTGTTAATTTTAACAGGAGTTTTTGATTCAGGAATAAATCAGACACAGCAGCAAATCAGTGATCAATCCACAGATTCAGGTGTAGATCTTTCCAATCTGAATATGATTGCCGATCTAGAGAATAAAGTAAAAACAAATCCGAATGATAAAGCATCAACAATTCAATTGGCAAACCTACTCCAGGATTCAGGTCTATATGAAAGAGCAATTGGCTATTACAAAAAATATTTGGAGATGGACCCCGAAGATGCTAACGCTATGGTTGATATGGGTATTTGTTATTACAATTTAAAAGATTTGCAAACTGCAATTAAAGAAATGGAAACGGCTTTGAAGTATCAACCAAAACATCAACTGGCACATTTAAATTTGGGTATTGTAAATCTAACTGCGGGCAATCTCGATTTGTCAAAGGAATGGTTTAGAAAAGCGGTGCAGATTGATCCAAATACTCAGGCCGGTAAACGAGCACAAGAATTATTGCAATCACATTAAAATAACAGGAGTAAATTATGCCAAGCGGCAAGAAACGCAAACGCCATAAAATGGCAACTCATAAAAGAAAGAAAAGACTTAGAAAAAACAGACATAAAAAGAAAGTACGTTAGTCCCTTTTCGTAACCTAAAAAGTATATTTTGCATAAAGCTGGTGTAGCTCAGCAGGTAGAGCAACGCATTCGTAATGCGTAGGTCATCGGTTCAATTCCGGTCACCAGCTCCGCATAAAACCGATGATTATTGTCCCCCCCCCTTCTAATCATTTATTTCTTTTGACATTAAAATAAAAGATTCCCAGTACCTACCAATTTTCCATTGATTTAAATAATTAATTAAAACGAAGATTTTTCTTGACTTTCGTTAAAATTTTCCATTATTTTCGGATGTGGTGGGGAAAAGTGGTGAAGAATCCCAAATAATGGTATAGGATTTGTTTAAAGGTCAATTTAAATACTCGATAGATGCTAAAAGCAGAATAAGCATTCCTGCAAAACTACGCAAACACATTTCGGCCGATGCGAACGATACAGTTGTAATGACAAAGGGATTATCGAAGTGCATTGATTTGTATCCACTTAATGAATGGCAGGTAATAGAAGACAGGTTAATGAAACTAAATCAGTTCCAACCAGATGAACTTCGCTTTATAAGAATGTTTGTTCAGTATGCAACCGAAGATAAAATGGATTCACAATCAAGAATTCTCATTCCTCAATTATTAATAGATTACGCAGAAATAGAAAAGGAAGTTTTAATAATAGGTGCGCTTAGAAAAATTGAAGTCTGGAATCCGAAAATTTATGAAGACTATTTGTCTCAATCGCCATTAACATATGAAGAGATAGCGGCTAAAGTAATGGCAGGAGGATGAAACAACCTCATTCCCCGGTTTTACTGAATGAGAGCATTAAGCTTTTAGTAAACAACAAAGCTGGGAAATATTTTGAAGCAACGATGGGATTTGGAGGACATACAGAGGGAATTTTAGAAAAGTTAAATAGTGATGGAATTGTTGTTAGTACTGATGTAGATATAAATGCTTTTTCTTTTTGTAAAGAAAAATTTAAAAATGATAAAAGGGTAAAGATTTACAAATTTAATTTTTCTTTAGTTGATGTTATTGCAAAGATTGATTCAATAGAATTCTTTGACGGTATTTTGGCTGATCTGGGAGTTTCTTCTTTTCAGTTAGATGATTCTGCAGCCGGTTTTTCTTATAGCAGCAATACCGATCTCGACCTCCGATTGGATAAGAATTTAAGAAAAACCGCTGCGGATATTTTAAATGAAGAATCCGAATCTGCACTAGCAAATATTATTTATGAATTCGGAGAAGAAAAAAATTCAAGAAGAATTGCAAAAGCTATTTGCAAAATGAGAGAAATAAAAAAAATTACAAAAACAGAAGATCTAAAGGAAATAATATCTTCTGTTACAAATGCCAGGTATTTAGTAAAAACTCTATCGCGTGTTTTTCAGGCGTTAAGAATTTACGTGAACGAGGAACTTAATATTCTTAGAACCTTTCTAGAGAATTCAATGGATGTACTGGGCAAGGGAGGAAGATTGGTTATTATTAGTTATCACTCACTGGAAGACCGGATTGTGAAAGAATTCTTCAAGCATGAAAGTTTGTCATGCATTTGCCCTAAAGAATCGCCCGTTTGTACTTGCGGTAAAGAGCGAAGACTTAAAATCTTAACAAGCAAACCTATTACACCAACAGCTAATGAGTTGCAAATGAACAAAAGAGCAAGAAGTGCTAAGCTGAGAGCTGCCGAAAGAATATGAAAAAAAATTCTAAACCAGCAATTTTTGTAGTTATTTTTTTTCTGGTGCTAATCACCGGAATTCTACTTGCTGCCCAAGGATTAAGGTTTAAATGCGAAGAACTGATTAGAGAACGTACCCTCTTAGACGGGGAGATTAGGTCTCAGGCAACAAACAGAATAAGTCTCATCGCAAGCTATCAAATGTTCACTGCTGAGGACCGAATAAAGGAATATGCCTCTAGTAAACTAGGTCTTATAGAAAGTGATAATAACCCAAATAAAAAGATTAGTCTTAACAAAGAGATAATTAGAGAAACAGAAAACGAATTAAATAAAAGGTATGAATAATTCGCGTATCCTTTTTATAGCAATTTTAATTTTCCTTTTTTTCAGCGTACTTGTTTTAAAGCTGATCGACATCCAATTAATAAAAGCGGATGAACTAAACTACTTTGCAAAACGTCAGCAAACAAACACTGAAACTATAAAAGCCGAAAGGGGATGTGTTTACGATAGGAATAATGTATTACTGGCCTATAACAGAAATGATATATCTTTTTATGTTGATCTGCGCATGCTTTCCTCAGGCCAAAAAGAAAGACTTGGAAAAAAGTTTTCACAAACTTTCGGGAAAAATAAAAATCACTACTTGAAACGGCTTAAAAATACTGGCAAAACAATTTGTATTGAAAAGAAAGCTCCTTATGAAAAAGCTAAAAAATTATTCGAATATAAAATGAATGGAATATTCTATAGAGAAGAACCAACCCGGATCTATCAATACAAAAGTCTTGCCTCCCATATTTTGGGTTATGTGAACAATGAATATACTGGTGTAAATGGTATTGCAAAAACTTTTGAAGATGAATTGAATGGAGAGAATGGTGCCCGTTTGATTGAAAAAAATGCGGTTGGAGAAATCATATCTGTATCCGATGAACAA
This sequence comes from Ignavibacteriaceae bacterium, assembly GCA_013042995.1. GTDB lineage: Bacteria > Bacteroidota > Ignavibacteria > Ignavibacteriales > Ignavibacteriaceae > IGN2. The sequence continues at coordinate 14,693 of JABDPB010000012.1, forward strand.
ACAAAAAATCAAATTCCCGGCAATGATGTTTACTTAACAATTAATAGGGACTATCAAGCAATACTTGAAGACGAATTGAAAGTAGCTGTTAGTTCTTATTCTGCAGAATCAGCAGTTGGAATAATCATGAACCCAAGTAACGGTGAGATACTTGCATTAGCCAATTTAAATGATTATGACCCGAACAATTATTGGAAGTATGGTGATTTCGAAAGAAAAAATCGTGCTATAACAGATGTTTATGAACCAGGTTCCACATTTAAAGTTTTCACCTTATCTGCCTTGTTTGATAAAGAAGAATGCATTGAAACAGAAACACTAAATGTTGAAAATGGAAAATATAAATTTAGAAATGCTTACGTGAATGATACTCACAAGTTCAACAAGTTAACTGTTAAGGAAATATTTGAGGAATCGAGCAATATTGGAGTTGCAAAATTAGTCCAGCGAATAAGCGATGATACTTATTACGATTACATTCGTGCATTTGGTTTTGGAACCTATACCTCCGTAACACTTCCTGGAGAAGTAACAGGCAAACTTCATAAACCAGCAGACTGGTCTAAAATTACAAAAGTCTTCATGTCGTTTGGTTACAATATATCGGTTACACCTCTACAATTAACAACAGCATTTTGTGCAGTACTAAACGGAGGTATGCTTTATCAGCCGCTGATTGTTAAAAAAATAGTTGATAAAAATAATAATCTGTTAAAAGAATATTCACCAATCGCTGTTAGAAGAGTTATTTCAGAAAAAACATCTGAGAGAATGAAAAAACTTTTAGCAGGTGCAGTAGAAAATGGTACAGGCAATCTTGCTTTGCTTAATAAAGTTACAGTAGGAGGAAAAACAGGAACATCTAAAGTAATTGTAAACGGCAAGTACTCCAAAGATTCATACTTTTCTACTTTTATAGGTTTTCTTCCCGCTGAAAAACCAAAACTAGTTTGTTATGTAATGATAAATAAACCAAAGGGTGAGTATTATGGCGGAAAAGTTTCTGCACCAGTATTCAAAAAAATTGTGGAAAGAATTGTAGAATTAGAACCTGAAAAATTCTTGGAATACGTTAACTCATCTGAAGAAAAAAACCTGTTGGAAGAAAACACTTTTTCGGATGAACAAACTTCAGTAATAACCGCTGAAATTGAAAAACTAACTGATAAATTGGATGAACGGGAAAACATTTTAGTAACGGATAAAAATCTAATGCCAAATCTTTCTGGAAGAACGGTTAAAGAGGCAATAGCAATTTTAAATCAACTTGGGCTTAATTATGATTTGATTGGTTCGGGTGTTGTCACGAATCAGAGTATTAAGCCCGGTGCAAATATTATTAAAAATAGGCGCTGTAAAATTTATTGCTCGGATGAAACAATAAACGGAACACGAATATACTAATGCTGCTAACGGAAATTTTAAATAAAGTCCAGGTCATTCAACTTGTCGGAAATCCAGATGAAAGAAAAATTACCGGCATTGAATACAACTCACAAAACGTTGGGCAAGGATCAATCTTTGTTGCAATTAAAGGATTTAAGACGGATGGGCATCATTTTATTCAGGAAGCTTTAAATAAAAACGCAGCAGCAATTGTGGTAGAAGATAATAGTTCAATTCCGGATTCAGCAATAACAAATTCTAATGCTGTAAAAATATTAGTACCGGATTCAAGAAAAACTCTGGCTGAAATTTCTAATCTGTTTTACAGTGAGCCTTCAAAAAAAATAAACTTAATAGGTATTACAGGTACAAACGGTAAAACAACCACAGCTTACTTTGTAAAGAATATTTTTGAAACTGCTGGAAATAAAGTTGGATTAATTGGAACAATAATGAATTATATCGGTGAAGAAGTAACTGAATCAAAGTTAACTACACCTGAATCGAAAGATTTAAATAGGATGCTTGTAGAAATGAATCAAACCGGATGCAAGTATGTTGTAATTGAAGTTTCATCTCATTCGCTTTCTTTAAGAAGAGTCCATGGTATCAATTTCAGTTCAGCAATTTTTACAAACATTACTGCAGAGCATCTGGATTTTCATCAAAATTTTGAAAACTACTTAAGTGCAAAAAAACTCTTGTTCGACACACTTGCTGAAAGTTCAACAGCAATTTACAATGCAGATGATTTGCACGGCATTGATGTGCTTAAGGATTGCAATGCAGTCAAATTTTCGTTTGGGACGAGGGCGGAATTTGATTTTAGAATATCGGATGTATCATTCGATTTAACCGGGACAACATTTAATCTGAATTTTCAAAACAAAACACATTCAATTAAAACATCGCTTGTGGGTGATTTCAATTCTTACAATGCGGCTTCTTCTTTTGCAGTTGCAAAGCTGAATGGTCTGGATGATGATTTGATAGTTGAAGGAATTAAATCCACTTTGCAAGTTCCAGGCAGATTTGAAGTGTTGACAAATGGAACAAGAAAAGTTGTAATAGATTATTCGCACACACCGGATAGTTTGGAAAAAGCATTGCTGGTAATCAGAAAATTAACTTCAAAAGATAATCGTGTACTTACAGTTTTTGGCTGCGGTGGAAATCGAGATAAACAAAAAAGACCGGTGATGGGAAAAATTGCAACGGAACTTAGTGATAAAGTTATACTCACTTCAGATAATCCAAGATTTGAAAATCCGGAAATGATAATTGAAGATATTAAATCCGGAATTATAAAAGATAATTATAAAGTTATTGAAAATAGGGAAGAAGCTATTGCGAATGCAATTTATGAAAGCGGCAATGACGCAGTAATTCTAATTGCTGGAAAAGGACATGAAGAGTATCAGGAGATAGATGGTGTTAGAAAACATTTTTCGGATAGACAAACAGCTAAAAGTTACATGGGGATTTGAAAAAAATCCGATTAAATATTGAGGACCTTTTTGAACTGCCTTCTGCAGTTATTTATTCTCCTGATAAATTTAAAGCAATAAGTAAGGTTACAATTGATTCGCTCAACGTAAAAAAAAACTCTTTATTTATTGCAATAAAAGGCAAACGATTCGACGGACATGATTTTGTTAAAGATGCTGTAAAGAACGGCGCTTCTGTTGTTTTAGTAAATGAAAAAAAACTTAACGAATACGATGATGTTAAAGTTCCTATTATTACTGTTAAAAATACAATTAAAGCTTTGGGCGACATTGCAAAAATTTGGAGAAAAAAACTAAGTGCAAAAGTTGTTGCAATAACTGGAAGCTCAGGTAAAACAACTGTAAAAGACATGCTGGCTGAACTACTTTCAGAAAAATATTCAGTGAGTAAAACCAAGGAAAACAATAACAATCATATTGGCGTGCCCTTAACAATATTAAATACTAATGGAATGCATGAAGTCCTGGTTGCAGAGCTGGGCACAAACCATTTTGAAGAAATTTCTTATACATCAAAAATTATTTCTCCAGATTATGCGCTTATCACAAACATTGGAACTTCACACATTCAATTTTTAAAGAACAAGAACGGAGTGTGGAAGGAAAAATCTGCTTTGTTCGATGCAGCAATTGAAAACAACGGCAAAGTTTTCATTAATCATGATGATCCTATAATAAAGAAGTATAAAGTTAAAAGAAATCAATCAATTAAATACAGCATGAAAGCGCAAACTAATGTTTGCGGTAAAATAAAAAAATATACTGATGACGGAAGACCGCTGGTTGAATTAATAAGCAACCGTAAAAAGATAAGTGCAGAGCTTCCCGTGTACGGTGAACAAAATGCAAGAAGTTTCATTGCAGCAGCTGCGGTTGCACTTGAATTGGGAATATCTACTAACAAACTGATGATTGGTTTACAAAAAATTAAAATGCCCGCCGGCAGGATGAATGTAATTAAACTAAAGAATTCTTATTTAATAGATGATACTTACAATGCAAATCCTGATTCTACAGAAGCAGCAATTGAATTAGTTAACCAAATAAAAATTTATAAAAGGAAATTTCTATTTTTAGGTGACATGCTTGAATTGGGGAAACATGAAAAAATATTGCACGAAAATCTTGTTGATCCAATTATGAAACTTAGTAATGTTGATATTTACACAATCGGAAAGCGAATGAAACACCTAAATAAAAAATTAATAGAGAAAAAAATAATTGCAAAACATTTTAGCAGCAGAGAATCGTTACTCAATCAAATTAAAAAAATGGACTTTAACAATTCTGTTATTCTTGTAAAAGGTTCACGCAGAATGCGGATGGAAAAATTTCTAATAACTATAAAGCAGAAAGCTTACTGATGCTCTATTATTTGCTGGATTATATAAATGAAATTTACGCACCTCCGGGTTTTGATATTTTCAGATTTCTTACTTTTAGATCTGCTCTTGCTGCAATAACTGGTTTGTTTTTAGCACTTTATTTAGGACCAAAAGTTATAAAGATGCTTCAGAAATCTCAGATTGGTGAAGCAAAAAAAGAAGATGCCCCAAAATCTCATTTGTCCAAAGCGGGTACGCCAACAATGGGTGGACTGATAATAATTATATCAGTAGTGCTGCCTGTTTTACTTTGGGGTGAACTTAGAAGCATATACATAGTATTAATTCTTGCAGGAACCGTTTGGCTCAGTGCAGTTGGATTTTTAGATGACTATTTGAAAGTAATAAAAAAATTACCTAACGGATTGATTGGGCGCTACAAACTGCTGGGGCAGGTATTAATTGGTTTGGCAGTTGGATTAGCTATTTATTTTTCACCTGAGTTTGATGGATTCAGCACACTCACCACTGTTCCGTTTTTAAAGGATGTAAATCTTGATCTTTCAATTTTATATATACCAGTGGTGATATTTATAATCACTGCAACATCCAACGCTGTTAATTTAACAGATGGCTTAGATGGCCTTGCAATCGGAGTTGTTGCAATAGTAATGATTGCACTGGCAGTTTTAAGCTACATAAGCGGTAATGCAATCTTTGCAGATTATTTGAATATAATCTATTTGCCTGGTTCTGGTGAACTGACGGTTTTTGTTGCTGCACTTGTAGGGGCATCATTAGGATTTTTATGGTACAACGCATATCCGGCTCAAGTTTTTATGGGCGATACCGGTTCGCTTGCTTTAGGGGGTGCATTTGGAATTTTAGCGGTACTTATAAAAAAAGAATTGTTCATACCAATTCTTGGCGGTGTGTTTTTTTTAGAAACAGTTTCAGTAATCATACAAAGGATATACTTCAAATACACAAAAAAGAAGTTTGGCACAGGTAGAAGAGTTTTTAAAATGGCTCCCATTCATCATCACTTTGAATTAAAAGGATGGGCTGAACCAAAAATTGTTGTACGATTTTACATAATTGCAATAATTCTAGCAATTGTAAGTCTTGTTTCATTTAAGATAAGATGATTGAAGTAAAGGGAAAGAATATTAGTGTCATTGGTGCTGCAAGAAGTGGGTTGGGTGCCGCAAAATTGATTAAGAAATTAGGAGGAATTCCTTTTGTAAGTGATTCCGGATCGGAAGCAAAACTACTAGTTGTAAAAACTATTTTGGACAAGGAAAATATTAAATACGAAATGAATGGGCACTCTGAAAAAGTCTACGATTGTTCACTTATGGTTGTCAGCCCCGGAGTTCCCTCTGATGCAGAGGTTCTGAAACACGCAGCCCAAAGGGAAATTACATTTGTGAGTGAAGTTGAACTGGCTTATCATTATTGTAAAGGAAAAATACTAGCGATTACCGGTACGAATGGTAAAACAACAACTACAAGTTTGTGTGGGCATGTTTTTAATACATGCGGAGCTACTACGCACATTGCGGGAAATATCGGGATGGCATTTTCAGAAATTGTACTTGATGTAAAAGAAAATGAATTTGTTGCGCTTGAGGTTTCCAGCTTTCAGCTTGATTTGATTGATAAATTTAAACCGAATGCAGCTTTAATACTTAACATTACACCTGATCATTTAGACAGGTATGACAATAGCATTCAGAAATATGCTGAATCAAAACAAAAGATTTATAGAAATCAAAAAGAAAATGATTTTTTAATCTTGAATTACGACAACAAAACAACGATGGAACATTTAAAAGAGCATAAAAGTAATTCATTTTATTTCTCTTTGAATATTGAGCAGGAGAACGGCTGTTTCCTTTCTACAGATGATGTGATTTTCAAAATAAATAATGATGAAAAATTCAGATGCAAAAGAACAGATGTTAATATCAGAGGAGAACACAATCTGGCAAATGCTATGGCTGTGATTTCAACAGCGAAAGTTTTTAATCTTAATAATGATGGAATCGTAAATGCGCTCCAGACCTTTGAAAGCGTAGAACACAGGTTGGAATTAGTTCGAGAAATTGATGGAGTAAAATTCATTAATGATTCTAAAGCAACAAATGTTGATTCTGTGTGGTACGCTCTGAAGAGTTTTGAAGAGCCTTTGTTCTTAATTCTTGGTGGACAGGATAAAGGAAATAATTACGAACAAATTAAGGAAAGAGTAACTGATAAAGTAAAAAAGATTTATGCAATCGGTTCATCCGCTGAAAAAATTTTTAATTACTTTCATTCATTAGTAAAAGTAGAAATTAAGGAAACTATAGACGAGGCTGTTAATTCAGCTATAAAAGAAGCAAGAAGCGGCGAAGTTGTCTTACTTTCACCTGCATGTGCCAGTTTCGATATGTTCGATAATTACGAGCACCGAGGTAAACTCTTTAAACAGGCAGTGAATAAATTATAATGAAAAAATTAGCACTCACAATATTCTTTGATTCCTTTGCACTGATGCTGCTTGGTTTAATTATTGTCATGAGTGCAAGCAGCACCTACAGTGTATTTAAGTTCGACAGTGTCTTCTATTTGTTCAACTCTCATTTATTTAAAGTTGGCTTTGGAATTGTATTGGTTATAGCCTTCTCATTTATTCCTTACGAGATTTACAGAAGCTTAAGCAAGCCTGCAGTAATTGCAACGCTGATTTTATTAATCATTACTTTGCTTTATGCACCAAACGTTAAGGGTGCAGGTAGATGGTTGGATTTAGGCTTTATGTCAATTCAACCTGCATATATCGCAATGTTTGCGCTTGTGATTCATATTGCTTCGCTACTTGAAGATAAAACAAATTTAGTGGATAACTACAGACACGGCTTTTTATATCTTTTTATCTGGATAATGCTGTTTGCAGGATTAATTATGCTTCAGCCTAATATCAGTAGCGGCATAATGATAATAATAATATCACTTACAGTAGTGTATGTCGGGGGCGGAAGATTAAAACACATTTTTATTTCAATGTTTGCAAGCGGAATATTAGCTGGATCTGTTGCAATGATATTTTCCCACTCAAGATCAAGAATTATTTCATTTGTCGAGTCCATATTTAACGGAGGTGATTTAAACTTCCAGGTTAAGCAGGCACTCTACAGCCTAGGAAGCGGAGGTATGTTCGGTGTTGGAATTGGAAACAGTATGCAAAGTAACTTGTTTCTACCTGAGGCTTACGGTGATTTTATCTTTGCAATTCTAGGAGAAGAAACAGGTTTAATTGGTGCACTACTAGTTTTACTTTCTTACTTGATTCTTTTTACTGCAGGAATTCTTATTGCAAAAAATGCAACAGATAAGTTCGGGCAGTTGCTTGCATTTGGAATAACTCTTACAATTACACTTTACGCGTTTGTAAATGTAGCTGTAACAACAGGAATATTTCCAACAACTGGCTTGCCCCTTCCGTTCATCAGCTATGGCGGCACTTTTTTGATCTTTGTGTGCATTAGCGTTGGCATATTAATTAATATCGCTTTCACTCAACACTTAAGACAAAAAAGTAATATTGATGTAGATGTGAATAATAAATCAGATGGAAATGTTGAATGAGAGGAAGTAACTATAAATACAAATTACTTTTTACAGGAGGTGGAACTGGCGGTCATCTGTTTCCTGCTGTTGCTGTTGCGGAACATATAAAAGAAATGAAACCAGCAGCCGAGATTTTGTTCGTTGGCACAAAAAATAAAATTGAAGGGAAGATTATTCCCAAACTTGGTTTTGCATTTAAATCCATTTGGATACAAGGTTTTTACAGAAAGTTTGATTTAAGAAATCTATTATTTCCGGTAAGATTAATTGTTTCGTTACTTCAATCATTGTTTATTAATATTGTTTACAAACCAAACATTGCAATTGGTTCAGGCGGATATGCGGCAGGTCCTGTAATTTGGGCTGCATGGATATTAGGTGCAAAAATAATTTTAATCGAGCAAAACAGTTACCCGGGAGTTACCACTCGCTTGTTGGAAAGATATGCAAATGAAGTTCATTTGAGTTTTGAAGATTCAAAAAAATATTTGAAGAGAAAAGAAATACATCGTTTGACGGGAAATCCCATTAGAAAAAATTTAGGAACAATTAGCAAACAGGATGCTTCGATATCATTTGGATTATCAACTGAAAAAAAAACTTTATTGGTACTTGGTGGAAGTCTTGGTGCACGATCAATTAACAATGCTGTAAAAAATAATTTTGAGTCAATAGTTGAAAATGGAATACAGATCATTTGGCAAACTGGAAAATATTATTATGAAGAGTATAAAAATTTGAAAAGCAATATGGTTAAAGTATATGATTTTATTGAAGATATGAACTCTGCATATTCTGCGTGCGATTTACTCGTAGCGCGTGCAGGTGCAACAACCATTGCAGAAGTTTTAGTATTGGGCATTCCAGCTGTTTTTGTACCGTCACCGAATGTTGCAGGGAATCACCAGTTTTATAATGCCAAATCTCTTAGTGAAAATAATGCATCTCTATTAGTTGAGGATAATAAAATTAGTTCCCAATTAGCAAAAGTTGTATCAAAAACAATTTCTTCAAAAGATAAATTAAGTGAACTAAGCAAAAAAGCGCAGGAACTTGCAAAGCCAAATGCAGCAAAAGAGATAGCTGAAAGTGTTATTAAATTTGCGGAGGTAGGATGAAAAACGGCGAACAGCAACGGGATATCTTTAAATACAATATGTCGTTTTATTATAAATCAACAATTATCTATTTCGTTGTTTTTGTTCTTTACGGCGTGATTCGCGGTGAGTTTGTTGAAGGCTCATTTACGCTGATTACAAAAGATCCGGTGCTATATTTTCTTGCGATAATTGTAATTGTCTCTGTTGCTGCATTGTTGTATAACCTTTTTAGAAATATGTATATAGAAATAAGTGAGAGTGGGATTTCGTTTGTAGATAGGTTTGGGAGGAAGAATATAAGTCTTGATCAAATCAAACGAATAAGATTTTCCAGGCAGCGCAGATCAGTAAATTCTAAAGCATTCAGAACAGCAAGAATAAAAATTAATTCAAAAGTACGACCCGTGGTAATCAGGTTTTCGGATTATGAAAATCAGGATGATCTTCTTAGCAAAATTGAAGATCTCAAGAAATTAATAGAAAGCAACTAGTGTTTAAAAGCATTAAAAAAATACATTTTGTCGGTATTGGTGGAATTGGGATGAGTGGTATTGCAGAAATAATGCTTAATCGTGGTTTTAAGGTTTCAGGCTCTGATTTAAATCTGACCGAAGTTACAAGCAGACTAAGTGAATTGGGGGCAGAAATTTTTGAAGGTCATTCTTTTGAAAATGTTAAAGATGCAGATGTACTGGTTTATTCATCTGCAGTTGTCCCAACAAACAATCCTGAAGTGAAAGCAGCAATTGATAAAAATATTCCGATTATAAAACGGGCAGAAATGCTTGCAGAAACAATGCGGATGAAATACGGAATTGGAATTGCAGGAACGCATGGTAAAACCACAACTACGTCAATGGTGGGATTAACACTTACTGAAGGCAGTGTTGATCCTACCATAATCGTCGGCGGCAAACTTAGCGGTTTAGGAGGAACAAATGCACGGCTCGGCAATGGTGAATTCATTGTAGTTGAAGCAGACGAATTCGACAGAACATTTTTAAGGCTTACTCCAACAATAGCAGCAATTACAACGCTCGAAAGTGAACATCTTGATACATACAAAGATCTAGATGATATAAAAACTGCGTTTGTTGAATTTGCTAATAAAGTTCCTTTCTATGGTTTTGTAGTTATCTGTCTAGATGAACCTGCACTGCAGGATATAATTCCTAATATTAATAAAACAATTTTTACTTACGGTACAACGGCCCAGGCGGATATAAGAGCAGTTGATATTGAACACGATGGATTTAATAGTGAATACACGGTTATTTACAAAAATAAAAAATTAGGACGCATTAAGTTGAATATTCCCGGTGAACATTACGTTAAAAATTCACTAGTTGCCGTAACAGTTGGAATGGAATTGGGAATTGAGTTTTACACAATTAAAAAAGCATTGGAAAAATTCACAGGTGTGTATAGAAGATTCGAAACAAAATATAAAAATAAATTAATAGTAATAGATGATTATGCACATCATCCAACAGAAACAACCGTTACTCTCGAAGGAATAAGAGCTGGATGGGATAAAAGGTTAGTGGTAGTTTTTCAACCGCACTTATATACTAGAACAAAGGATTTTTACCAGGAATTTGGAAAATCTTTTCTTAACTCAGATATCTTTATATGTACCGATATATATCCTGCACGCGAGGAACCAATTGAAGGTGTAAATGGCGAACTAATTTCGAATATTACTAAGAAATTCGGACATAAAAATGTTCATTATGTAAAAAACAAAAATGATGTACCCAAAAAATTAATGGAAATAAAAAAAGACGGCGATATAATAGTTACAATGGGGGCTGGTGATATTTGGAAATACGGAGACAAATTTGTTGAACTTTTAAAAGAGAGTCAGAATTGAAAGATCGCAGCAGCAAAATATTTGGTTTGATTTTCTTTTTATTCCTTTGCGGTGGAATTCTGTATTTACTTTTTGCCGGTCCTGATTCAAACAAAGAAAACAAATATGAAAAAATTGAAATAACGAATAATAAACTGCTTACAGAAAATGAATATTTGAAATACTTAGAATTATATGATACAACAATATTTAAAGAGCTGACGCTTGCGGATATAAAAGTAAATCTGGAAAGACACCCATACATAATTAGAGCTGAAGTAAGCCATGATGGAATAAATAAAATTGAAGCGGAATTAACTGAGAAAATACCAAAAGCTTTAATTATTACTGATAATGAATTCAAACTTGTAACTGAGAAGGGAGAGCTGCTGCCGTTACTTAACAAGAACATCGTAAACGGGCTTCCGATTATTTCAAACATAAAACGAAACAGTAAAGAATTGCTTGATGAAAATGAATTAGAAGCTGCTTTTAAAATTATAAATGCAGTACAACTGATTGATGAAAATATGTATGAAAGCCTCGCAGAAATAAATCTGAGGAATGGCGGTGATATACTAATAATGTTTGCTGGGTTCAGATTTCCAATCGTTTTTGGGAAGAATAGTGAAACAAGAAAAATATTAGCGCTGAAAAATATTTGGAGCAATCTGATTAATGAAAAAGGATCAAACTACGATATTGAATACATAGATCTTCGGTATAAGAATAAAATATTTATCGGGAAAAGAAAACCTACTGAAACAACAGGATGAAAAAAGAAATAATTGCTGGCTTAGATTTAGGAACAACAAAAGTTTGTGCTGTAATTGCAGAAAAAGATGAAACAAAATCAACTTTTACTGTATTAGGATTTGGTATAGCGCCATCGGAAGGTTTACACAAGGGGCTCGTAGCAAACATTGGTAAAACCGCTGAGGCTATAAAAGAAGCTATGGCAATTGCATCGAATCGTGCGGGAGTAAATGTAAATATTGTCAACGTTGGTGTTGCCGGCGAGCACATTACAAGTATGCGTCACAGAAATTATGTTACAATAAGTAGCGCTGAAAAAGAAATCACTAAAAAAGATCTGGATAGACTGGAAGCAGATGTAAGAACAATAAGAATTCCTTCGGACAGGCAGATACTTCACATAATGCCTGAAGAGTTTTCTGTAGATCATCAACCGGGAATTGAAAATCCGGTTGGTATGTCCGGATCAAGACTCGAAGCAACAAACCATGTAGTCTTGGCATCAATTCCGGCGATTCAAAATATAAAAAAATCTGTGGAACGTGCCAGCTTAAAAGTAAAAGATTACATCCTTCAGCCTATTGCATCGAGCACTTCTGTATTGGAAGATAGTGAAATGGATCTTGGGGTTGTACTTTTAGATATTGGTGGCGGAACAACAGACATTGCGATTTATCATAAAAAGGCAATTAAACATACAAAGGTAATAGGAATTGCGGGTAACCAGGTAACAAACGATATAAGAGAATCACTCGGAGTTGTAAGCGAAGAAGCTGAAAAGCTTAAAAAAGAGTATGGCTACGCTACTGAAACTGCAATTATAAAAGATGAAGATATTTTAATTAAAGGTGTGGGTGCGAGAGGAAACACAAAAATTCCAATCAGCTTGTTAACTCAAATTATAAGCTTAAGGATGCGTGAACTATTTACAATTATTGATAACGAATTGCGAAGCGCTGGATATAAAAACAAAGTTAAAGCAGGTATTGTACTAACCGGCGGGGGCTGTTTACTTCGGGGTTGTGCAGAACTAGCCGAAGAAGTTTTTGGCTTGCCCTCAAGGATTGGAGTACCGCAAGAACTCAGTGAAGGATTGGCTAATGAAATAGAAAGTCCGGAGTTCGCAACAGTTGCAGGATTAATAAGAGGTATTCCCGGCGGTAAATCAAGTGAGTATCAAATTATTAAAAGAAAAAAAGATGTAAAAAATAAATTTAAATTATTTGTAAAAAGAGTACAAGAGTTTTTTGATGAATTATAATAACCTAATCACAAGGAGGGAACATGAATAAATTCGCCACATTGGATCGCGAGAATCCATTGTCTGCTGTTCTAAAAGTAGTTGGAGTTGGCGGCGGCGGCTGCAATGCTATTGGCAGCATGATTGCTCGGGGCCTGCAGGGCGTTGAATACGTTGCTGTTAACACCGATGCGCAGGTATTAGAAGGCAGCAAAGCTGCTCACAAAATTCAGGTTGGCAATAACATTACCCGCGGTCTTGGCGCAGGTGCTGATCCCAACATTGGTAAAAAAGCAGTTGAAGAAGATCGTGATAAAATAGCTGATGTGCTTGCAGGAAGCGATATGGTGTTTATTACAGCTGGAATGGGTGGCGGCACAGGCACCGGGGGTGCCCCAATAATTGCATCCGTTGCTCAGAGCATTGGTGCGCTAGTAGTTGGGATTGTTACCAAACCGTTCCGCTGGGAAGGTAAATTGAGAATGATGAATGCCGAAACGGGTATAAAGGAATTACGAAAGCATGTGGATAGCTTAATTGTGATTCCTAATGAACGAATTTTGAACATTCTTGATGGTACCGTAAACGCTTTTGCAGCTTTCGATAAACCCAATGAAGTATTATACGAAGCAACACGAGGCATTGCTGACATTATTACCGTTGAAGGATTAATTAATGTTGACTTTGCCGATGTACGCGCAGTAATGAATCAGAGTGGTGAAGCATTGATGGGATGTGGAATTGCAAGTGGCGAAAACCGTGCAATCGAAGCCGCACAAAAAGCGATAGCGAGTCCTTTGCTAGAAGGTGTAAATATTCGTGGTGCAAAAAGCGTACTGCTTAACATTACCGGTTCAAGCAATCTTTCTATTCAAGAAATTAATGAAGGTAATAATGTAATTTTTGAAGCAGCCGGTGAAGAAGCAAATGTAATTTTTGGTTGTGTGCGTAAAGAAGAAATGAACGACTATATTTCCTATACAGTAATAGCAACAGGATTCGACAGCGCCAGAAAAACATTTGCAGCAAGCTCGTTTAAACCTGATTCGAAGAAAACTGGCGAACAGCTTAGCTTCAGAGGCGGGTTCAATTTTATGGATGCAGATAATGTTGATAAAGAGGATCTTGATGTACCGACAATCCTAAGGGTTAAGAGTCCCTCCACCCAAATGGATGATTCGGAAGAAGAAGAAACAGACAAATCATTTACAGAAAATGCATCGCGCTATAGCTGGGCAAAAGAAAAAATGGAAAATAAAGAACCGAAGAAAGATTCAAATGAAGATGATGACGATGATGAAAGCTCTTCGTTTTTAAGAATGATCATGGATTAACTATTAAGTCATGCTGATGAAGAGATGCAGATAATAAGATTAAGAGAATGTTTACAAACGAAGTAAACGATTTTGTTTTTTGAAATTTAGATTTTAGGATAAGCGGGAATTTTATAGGATATATTTTTCATCTATAAACCGTGCCCCAACGAAAGGACCGCCCTCCTCCTTTCACACGGCGGGATGATAATATTTGTTGACCTACTATAGTATCACATTCCACTTTTCTACTCCTGCTTATCCTTTTTTTATTGATGCTAAAATTTTACTCATCGGTTAATCGTGCATCAACAAAAATGTACTCCTCGTTTTCTTTATCGTGTGTAATTAATACTCTGTTCGGTCTGCAGCAAATTTCACAATCCTCAATAAAATCCTGGTCTTCCATTATTGTAAGATCTACCCACAAACTGTTTTCCTCCCCGCAGTACTGGCAAACCCAGCTTAGCACATCATCTGTTTGCATATTCCCTCCGGGAAAAATTTGTTAAATCTAAAAACAATGAAAGAAATTCTTAATCGAAAAGCAATATTTCTAATTTTTCTACTTGCATTTAAACTTTAAAAGTTTAAATTATAGTGTGCAAATGTTCACTATATTATGTTGGAAAATAGCTCAAAAACGGAAGATTTACTAATTTACCAGGTTCCACCTGAGTGGCGCGATGTGCCCAAAGTTCACGCACTTTATCCGCCCATTCCTAAAAACACGGGTAACATTGATTTCGATATTTTCGATTTTGATATGCTCTTCAATGATCCTGCAACGAAGAAACTAATTTGCACGGGTAAGACCATCGGCTGTTTCTATATTGAATCACCCGGAATGCGTTCGCTACTGCGGAGACTTGATGTGGAAACTTTTGAAATGCTAACAGCTGCAAGTTCTGTAATTCGTCCGGGAGTTGCAGAAAGCGGAATGATGAAGGAATTTATTGCACGCCACAAAGATCCGAAGCGAAGAAAATATCTTGTGCCCGAAATGGAAATCTATCTTGGCGAAACTTACGGTGTGATGATCTACCAGGAAGATGTAATTAAAGTTGCGCATCACATTGCAGGCTTAAGTTTAGAGGAAGCTGATCTTTTGCGAAGAGCAATGAGTGGAAAAATGCGTTCACATCATGCAATGCAAAGAATAGTTGATAATTTTTTTGCTTCAGCAAAAGCAAAAGGTTTAAGTGATTATCAGGCTAAAGAACTTTGGAGGCAGATTGAATCCTTTGCAGGGTACTCTTTCTGCAAAGCACACAGTGCATCGTTTGCTTTGCTCTCGTACCAGGTTGCATTTCTTAAAGCACACTATCCTGCTGAATTTATGGCAAGTGTTTTGAACAATGGCGGCGGATTTTATTCGGCTGCAGTTTATGTGCAGGAATCAAAACGTTTAGGTTTGGTGATCGAGCTTCCATCAATTAATGAAAGCGAAAAGGAATATGTGGGAAAGGAGAGAACGATCCGCATTGGATTGAAAGCAATAAAAAATCTTTCCTACAGTGGAATAGATAAAATAATTGAAGAAAGAAAACGTAACGGCAAATATGTTTCGCTTGCAGACTTTCTCGTGCGCACAAAGTTTGCTTATGAAGAAACAGCTTTGCTTATTAAATGTGGTGCAATGGGCTGTTTCCGCAAAACACGACCGACGCTACTTCGGCTTTTGGATATTTATGTTCACCGTAGAAAGCTCATTGAAGAAAGTTACAACGATCTTTTTATGAATGAAACTTTTAAACTCGAAAATGAAGTGCAGACAAATCAGAATTATTCACTTGCAGGAATATGCAGAGAAGAATATGAAGCTTTCAATTACATGGTAACACGTCATCCGCTTTATTTTTTTAAAGAGTGGATTGAGCAACCCGGAATTGTGCTTGCAAAAGATATGTACCGGAACAGGGGAAGAAGAGTAAAGATGATTGGCTGGTATATGACTTCTAAAAGAATTAAAACAAAACAGGGTGAAATAATGAAATTCCTTTCGCTCGAAGATCTCACCGGAACTTTTGAAGCAGTTATCTTTCCTAGAGTTTACTACCGCGTTGCGGAACTTACACTTTCTATGGGTCCTTATTTTGTTACCGGCAAGATAGATGCAAACGATCACACAAATCTTATTGTGGAAAATCTAAAGGTGCTTTCATCTATTGAAGCACAAGCTAATTGGCAAAAGGATAGTGTTGAGCACAATTATTATGGCGATGAAGAAAAAATAACAGAAGAAGATTTTGCGTTAGCAAAAGCACTGGATCAAAAGAAATTAAAAGTAGCCTATGCGGGTGGATAAAGCAACAAAAAGAATAGGAACAAATTCATATATTGCGCTAAATAAATTTAAGGAGTTGTTATTTAAATGATATTAAAATCAACAGGCATACTTATATTTTTAATCATTCTGCTTTCCTGCAGTTCATCAACACAATTAACGGATATATATGTAGATAAAAACTTCGCCGCGGAAGAATTAAAGAAGGTTTTGGTTTTAGGAATTGCAAAAGAAGATTGGAAGAAGAAGGTTTATGAAAATGAGTTCCGTTCTGAATTGCGTAAACACAACATAGAAGTGCTAACTGCATGGCAGGAATTACCTAAAGGTGAAGAACTTACTAAAGAAACTTTTGAAAAATACTTTAAAGACCAAAATGTTGATGCGGTTCTAGTAGCTATTGCTGCAGGTGAAAGCACGGAAGAAACTCTTTACAGCGGAGGAACTTCGCACGTTTATATGGGTTTTTATGGTTTCTACTTTTCAACTGCTGCAGTATTTTATAGTCCGGGATATTTATCCGAAGAAAAAATTGTGCATATGAAAACAAATCTTTATGAAACAGGTGAAGGTAAAATCATCTGGAGTGCTAAGTCACAATCTTATGAACCAAAAAACACAAAGGAAGTAATTCAGACTGTTAGTAGAGATGTTGTTGACGAATTGTATTTAGCGGGATTTGTAAAGTAGTCAGACTACTTGGATTGCATTTGCTGGTTCTTCTTGGCCTCAACGTACTCTTCTTTGGTAATCCAGCCACCGCCAAGAGCTTTATAAAGTTTAATAAACGAATTAAAAGTTAGCTGGCGAAATTCAGACAATTGCAGCTCTGCGTTAAATAAGGTCCTGTCTGATTCAAGCACTTCGAGATAGCTTGTCACTCCACCATCATACCGCAATTGTGAAAGCATTGCCGCATTCTTTGCTGCAAGATATCGTCGTTCTGTAGATTTAAGCTGCTCTTTAAACGTTTCAACTTCAACTAATGCGTCTTCAACTTCGCGAAAAGCATTTAGTACTGTATTTTCATATTGATAAAGAGTCTGTTCAGTTCGTGCTTCTTCTATTTCAACACGACTCGTGTTTTTTCCAAAATTAAAAATCGGACCTAACAAACTTCCGCTGATTGACCATGCGGGATTTCCATTTGTTAACGTTGATAAATCATCGCTTGCCAAACCAAATATACCGGTTAGACTAATTGAAGGGAACATCTGCGCCACCGCAACACCAACGTTTGCATTTTGTGATTGTAATAGAAAAAGTGATTCTGAAATATCAGGCCTTCGTTCGAGTAACTGCGATGTTAATCCAACTGGAATATCTGGTGGAACATCACGTACATCTATATCAATACCTGTTTTAATTGAAGAGGGCATTCTACCCAGTAAAATACTTAACGAATTTTCCGTTTGGGCTACCAGTCTTTTATATAAAGGTACTGTTGCTGCTGCAATTTCTTTTTGAATTTGTGCCTGATTTAAATCTATTTCTGGAACAATACCTTCATTAAATCTTTCTTGTATGATTCTTAAACTTTCCATTCTCGAATCAAGTGTTCTTTCAGAGACAAGGAGTCTCTCTCTATAATCTAAAAGAATAAAATATGTACTAACAACCTCGGTTATTAAACTTATTTGTATTTTTCTAAGTGAGAATTCAGATGCAAGATATTGTGCTTTTGCGGACTCATTTGCTCTGCGGAATTTTCCCCAGAAGTCAATTTCCCAATTAACTACAGGTGCAATAAAAAACCCATTTACTTCTGAATCTAACTTTGTTCCACCGCCAAGATAATTACCTCGTGTGGCCTGCCCCTGTAAATCAATACGCGGAAAAATATCCGCTTTCGTAAATCCAAGATTCGCACGTGCCTCTTCAATTCGTGAAATAGCTATTAACACATCTTTATTTTCGTTCAGAGCTGTTATTACCAATGTATCAAGCACAGGATCATTGAAGATTTCCCACCATTTTAAGTTTACAAGAGAATCTGTTGCAAGGCTATCGTAATTAAAATACTTAGGAATCTCCACTTGAGGTTTTTGAAAATCGGGACCAACAGCACATGAATAGAAAAGAATTCCAAAAATAAACAGAAATAGTATTGATCTTATTTTAAATCTTTTACTCATCAGATTTTTCAGTTTGATTTAAAGATTTGAGTTCACGCTTCTGTTCATACTTTCCGATTTTGCCAATAAAAATATAAAGCACCGGGTAAAAGAAAACTCCTAGAAATGTTGCGATACTCATTCCACCTAAAAGTGCGACACCCATTACTTTTCTGGCTTCAGCCCCTGAGCCCGAAGCAATAACTAACGGTAGCACTCCGAGTATAAAAGAAAAAGCAGTCATAAGTATCGGTCTGAATCTAAGTTTTGCTGATTCAATTGCCGAATCCAAAAGAGAAAATCCTTCTTTAAATTTTTCATTTGCAAATTCCACTATTAGAATTGCATTCTTAGCTGCCATTCCTATCAACATTACTAAAGAAATTTGTGTAAAAATATTGTTCTCATAACTTGGACTCAAAAATCTTGCAAGAAAAAGAAAGAGCAAAGCACCTAAAATTGCAAAAGGTGTACCCATTAAAATACTGAATGGCAGGGACCAGCTTTCATACTGAGCAGCAAGAATTAGAAATACAAATACTAGTGCTAAAGCAAAAACCATCATTGCTGATCCAGATGCCTTCTTTTCCTGGAATGACATGTTACTCCATTCATATCCGATTCCGGGCGGGAGAATTTCAGCAGCAACTTCTTCCAATGCATCCATGGCTTCAGTTGAGCTGTAACCTTCTGCAGGTCCCCCGGTTAACTCAACCGAACGATATAGATTATAGCGGTTTGTGAAATCAGGACCGGACACATCTTTTACTTCTATAAAAGCTGAAAGTGGAACACGATCTCCATTTATATTTCGTAAAAAGAAAAGATCAACCTGTTCAGCATTCTGCCTGTATTCAGGTTCCGCTTGAATATATGCTTTATAAAGTCTGCCAAACCTATTAAAATCATTTACGTAGGCTCCACCCAAAAATGCTCCCACGGTATTATATAAATCATTTAGAGAAATACCAGCTTTTAAAACCTTATCTCGGTTTATATCAATAAATTTTTGAGGAACACCGGCTTGAAAAGTAGTGAAGATTCTTCCTATTTCAGGTCTTTGCATTGCAGCCTGCATGAATTTAGCAGATTGTTCTGCAAGGAACTCAGGTGTGTTTCCACCTTTATCCTGCAGCATAAACGTAAAACCTGAACCTTTACCTAACCCAGGAATTGCAGGTGGACCAAATGCAAATACTTGTGCACTATTAATTCCAATATAAAATTCTTTGTTGAGAATGTTAACTAATTCAAGTGCTGTAATATCTCTTTCATCCCAATTTTTTAAAGATATAAAAAGGAAACCTGCATTTGAAGACATCGTACCGGTTAGCAGACTAAAACCAACAGCAGTTGTATAATATTCAATTTCTTCGTGCCTTTCTAATATTTTTTCAACGGTTTTCGCTACCATATCAGATCGTTGCAGTGAAGAAGCGTTTGGCAGTTGGATATTAACATACAAGTAACCCATATCTTCTTCAGGAATAAATCCACCAGGAACAAATCTACCTACAATAACAACCAATACTACAGAAATACCAATAAAAATTATTCCTCTGGTAATTTTCCGCGTTACAATATTTGTAAAGTTCATGTATTTATCGGTGGATCGATCGAATCCTTTGTTAAACTTTGCAAAGAATTTGCCTAAAAAGCCCTTGTATGGTTTTTGTTTTCTTAATAACAGTGAACACAGCGCTGGACTTAAAGTGAGAGCATTTACTGATGAAAATGCAACCGATACTGCAATTGTAATCGCAAACTGCTGATAAAGGCTTCCCGTAATTCCACCCATAGCCGATACCGGCACAAAAACAGCAATTAAAACCAACGTAGTTGCAATCACAGGTCCAGTAACTTCTTTCATCGCCTGGTTTGTAGCATCTTTCGGTGTCATTCCTTTTTCAATATTTACCTGAACAGCTTCTACAACAACAATTGCATCATCAACAACAATTCCTATTGCAAGCACGATTCCTAAAAGTGAAAGAACGTTAACAGTGAAACCTAATAAAGGAAATAAAATGAAAGCACCAACAAGTGATACAGGAATAGCAATTGTAGGAATGAGCGTTGCGCGCCAATCCTGAATAAAAATAAAAACCACTAAAATGACCAGAGCCAATGCGATAAAAAGAGTTTCAATTATTTCTGCAATACCAGCGGTTATGGGTGCAGTGGCATCTAGGGATATTTCGTGTTTTATACCTTCAGGAAAATTTTTTGATAGATCAGTCATAGTCAGTTTTACTTTTTCTGCAAGCTCAACTGCATTTGACCCAGGCGCCGGGTAAACCGCAAGCACTGTGGCAATTTCACCATTTAGCCTTGTTTTCATTCTGTAGGTTTCGACACCAAGTTCAATTCGCGCTAGATCTTTTAATTTAACCTGTGAACCACTTTCATTTGTTCTAACAACAATTTCACCAAACTCTTCCTCAGTCTGAAGACGCTCGGGCAGACGGACTGTGTAAGTAAACTCATTTCCCGGTGGTGCAGGTTCATCACCAAACTTTCCCCCGGGTACAATAATATTCTGTTGGCGAATTGCCGCAAGTATCTCAGGGACTGTAATTTCGAGTTGCGCAAGACGATCAGGCTTTATCCAGATCCTCATTGAATAATCACTTGCACCCAAAACATCTACTCTACCGATTCCCTTAATTCTTGCAAGAATGTCTTTAATGTTTATTAAAGCATAATTACCCAAAAAGTTTTGATCATATCTACCGTCCGAAGTAACGGTAACAAGCATTAAAACATTGGGCAGTGATTTTTCGGTTGTAACTCCCAGTCTTTTTACTTCTTCAGGGAGTTTTGCGGTTGCAGAAGAAACTCTGTTTTGCGCAAAAACGGTGTTCATATCGGGATCAGTACCAACATCAAATGTAATTTGAATGTTCATAGTTCCATCATTTGAGTTGATGGATTTCATGTAAAGCATATTTTCAACACCATTTATCTGCTGCTCCAAGGGTGACGTTACCGATTCCTCAACATTCAGTGCACTTGCACCTGTATAATTTGCCCTTACAGAAACCATTGGCGGAGTGATATTGGGATACTGTTCAATTGGAAGTCCAATGAGAGATATAACTCCGATAATTAGGGTCACAATGGCAATTACAATTGCAACAACTGGTCTATTTACGAAGAAGTTTTGTTTTTTCATTTGTTTTTATTCGATGGGCTCTAAAGGTTTAACTTCTTTTACGACTGGTTTAATTGTCATTCCTTCTCTTACTTTTTGTATTCCTTCATAAACAATCATTTCATTTGCTTTTAATCCATCTGTGATTAACCAGAAATCACTGTATTTCTGTCCAACCTCAATTCTTCTCTTTTCAATTTTATTGTCTTCATCTAGTATCAGTACGCTGAAAATCCCCTGGATTTCACTCACACATCTTTGAGGAATAAGTATACCTTCTTCCACATAATTAACTAAAGCTTTAACTTTTGCAAACTGTCCAGGTCGTATAAGACCGGTTGGATTAGGGAATGATGCTTGAATTAATACCGCTCCTGTCAACGGATCTACACCTCTATCAATAAAGTTGATAACTCCTTTATGTTCGTGAATTGAACCGTCTGTTAGGATCAATTGAAGGTTTGGTTTTTGCTTTTCTAATTTTATTTTATTTCCTTTTTCATCTTTTCCCTCGATATACCTACGTGCAAATTTCAGATAATCATTTTCAGTCAGAAAGAATTCTACTAATATTTGGTCGATCTGGGAAACAACATTTAATATCACAGGATTAGGACTTTGCCCGACAAAATCTCCCACTTTAGCCTTTGTTTTACCTATTATTCCGGTTAATGGAGAATAAATTTTTGTATAACCAAGATTTATTTGAGAGGCTCTCAGGTTTGCTTCTGCAGCTTCCAAACCGGCAAGTGCAGCATCATAATTTGTCTGAACTGCATCCAGATCGCTTTTACTAATTGCGTTGACTTCTGCAAGAGGCTTATAACGATTCAGTTCATTTTCTGCGTTCGCAAGCAATGTTTTAGCCTCAGCAAGTGCACTCAGTTTTGCCGCAACATCCTGTTCATAGAGTTGACTTTCGATTCTGTAAAGTAGCTTACCTTTCTCAACTTTAGTTCCTTCATTAAAATAGATTTGTTCCAAGTACCCGACTACTCTTGCGCGAATTGAAATATCTTTTAATCCGTAAACTTCACCTACAAACTCCTGGTATATTGGAATACGTTGAGTTTCAGTTTTATATACCGGAATTTCAGGAGTAAACATTTGCTTCTGTATATCATCACCACAGCTTATAAAGAGAAGTAAGCTAATTGAAGCGATTAGTATAAAAAATTTTTTCATAATAAACTCAGAATCATAGTTCAAAATTTCTAATTTTAATTTTGTATTCTCCTAGAACCCCCCAGAATGTATGGCAAATTTGATTTAAAAAATTATTCGTACCAAATATTCGTATATTTTTAAGTAAGATTTTTCAAATAAATATGCCCAAGATTACTTTATTCTTAATATTATTCATCGCAATCAATGTGCTTGCTCAAAATGAAGATCAAGATACAACTGATGTAAAGCGAATAACCTGGTTTGCATATCCTTTTGCATTTTACAGCCCAGAAACAAGTCTGGCTTTTGGTGCTGGTGGTATAATCTCATTCAAACTTTCTGATAGATTTGGTTCTAAACCTTCAAGTATTACAGCATCTGGTTACTATTCAATTAACAATCAATATGATTTAACAATTCAACCAGAAGTCTATTTGTTAGAAGATAAATTAAAACTTTGGTCTAAATTTAATTATGGTAAAATTTTCGATTTTTTTTACGGCGTTGGTAACAGTTCTCCGAAAATTGAAAATGATAGATACCTTCAAGAAAACATTCTCTTTCAGTTTAAAGTTCAACCCAAGCTGTTTGATGAAAGATTAAACCTTGGCATTAACTATGAGTTTAGAAGAATGAATGTTGCTGATCCGCGAGGAAATCCATTTTTAGAAAGCAAAACTTTTCCAGGAAGTAATGGTGGTACAACTTCAGGAGTTGGTGTTGCCATTAGCTGGGATTCCAGAGATAATATCTTCTACCCTAGCACTGGTGGTTATTATGAGCTGAGCACGACTAATTTTAGTAAAGTAATAGGTAGTGATTTTGAATATAGAAAATTTATTTTTGATTTTAGAAGATTTTTCTCTCTCCCAATCAACCACGTAATTGCTTTCCAGACTTATTTTATGATTCAAGGTGGTTCACCACCATTTTACGATTTGGCATTGTTGGGTGGTGATAGACTTATGCGAGGGTATCTTGCTGGAAGATACAGAGATAAAGCATACTATGTAATTCAAAGTGAATATAGAATCCCTGATCTTGTTTGGAAATTTGGATTGGTGTTTTTTGGTGGATTTGGAGATGTTGCAGCTAAACTAACCAAGATAGAAATTGCAACCGTCAAACCAACTTATGGTGTTGGAATTAGATTTAGATTTGACGAAGAACAAAAGTTAGATTTAAGAGTTGATGTTGGCTTCGGCAGGGGAACAAATGGAGTTTACTTTAGTGTTAACCAGGCGTTCTAAGTTTCCATTGTTATAAACTTATTTTTTGAAGTCGGTAACTTTTTATATAGTAGTTTTCCTAGTCTTATATTCTATTCTTACTATCACAAATTTTTCACAGCAAAAAGATTCAATTGAATCGAATGAGTTTGATTGGTACGCAGTCCCAATAGTTTTTTACACTCCTGAAACAGATCTATCACTGGGTGCCTTAGCTATGATTTTATTTAGACTTACTGATCAATTGAATTCAAGACCATCTAGTACACGGTTTGTTGGATATTATACATTGAATTCTCAATATAGTTTTGCTATTAAACCCGAAATATATTTTAATGATGATAAGAACTTGCTTCAATCTGATTTTAGTTATTCAAAAATTATTGATAAATATTACGGACTCGGGAACGATACAGAGGAAATTGATAATCCAGATTATGAAGCCAGAAGTTTTTTATTGGGTGCAAAATTTCAATCACAAATATTTCCTAATTTTAGAGCAGGTTTGATATACGAATTCAGTTATGCGAAGATTATCGATGCTAAGGAAAATCCCTATTTAAATTCGGGCTCTGTAACTGCTAGCGATGGAGGGATAAACTCGGGATTAGGTTTAGCTGTTAGTTACGATTCGAGAGATAAACTTTTCTATCCTGAAAGTGGCGGTTACTACGAGTTTTCTTCGGTTTTTTTTAATAGTGTCATTGGCAGTGATTTTAGTTACACTAAAACACTATTTGATTTCAGAAGATTCCACAAAGTTGGCAGCAATCAAGTTGTAGCCTTCCAATTTTTCTATAATTTCATTATTGGTTCTGCACCCTTTTATGATGTGCCTCCACTTGGTGGAGAAGATATTATGAGAGGTTATTTTCGTGGCAGATACAGGGATAACCACTATTTTGCTGCTCAACTTGAATATCGCTTAAGATTCTGGTGGAAATTTGGAGCTGTTGGTTTTATAGGTGTGGGAGATGTTGCTAGTAGGCTTACAAAATTTGAATTGAAAAAATTTAAATACTCATACGGAGCTGGTTTGCGGTTTAGAATTGATGATGCAGAACTAATAGATCTTAGAGCAGATCTAGGCTTTGGTAAGGGTACTTTCGAAGTATATTTTAGTTATAACCAGTCCTTCTAATTCTTTATAAGTTAATTAAAATTTGAACTAATAATTTGAATCTTTTGTCATGAGGTAAATCATTTTTATTTTTACACATTCTAATGATAGCTTTTCTAAAAGAGCCTTAAATCCTTATGGTATATAAAACTAAAAAAGGTAAGTTTTTTTATCTTTTTTGTGCAATAACTTTGTATCTAATAGTTTCCCCCTTTTTTGAGGGAGAGAATTTTAAAGATGTTCTAATGAGCCTTCTTTTTACTTCGATTTTATTCGCTGGTATTTATGCTATTAGCACCAATAAAAAACACCTGATAACAGCAATAATTTTAGGGGGTTTTGCGTTTCTGGGTATTTGGTATGGTGCTGTTGTTGAACCATCCGGTGGATTTGGATTAGCACTTGTCATTGTAGCTGTAATATGCCAAATCGCCTTTATCGTATATGTAATTACCTTAATACTTTCTAATATATTACTGATTAAGACTGTTACATCTGACACTATATATGGCGCTGTATCAATTTACCTCTTAATTGGACTTGCATTCACCCTATTTTATCTTCTTATTGAATTCCTACAACCTGGTTCATTTTATATTAATGATGTTCAGAATTTAAACAGTCAAATAGACCAATTTGATATAATCTATTTCAGTTTTACAAGCTTAACAACTCTTGGATTTGGTGACATTACACCTGTTACCTCGATAGCCCGTATCACTTCGATTATCGAAGCTATGTTGGGTGTATTTTATCTTGCAATATTAATCGCCCGCTTTGTGGGGATTTTTATTGCACAAACAATGGAATTATCAAGTGAAAAAATTAAAGAGTAACTTAATTCAGTCATATGTGTTTTATGAAGAGAAAAAATTTCAAAATTTGAATTCAAAAAATTTAAATACTCCTACGGAGCTGGCTTGCGCTTTAGAATTGATGAAGATGAATTAATTGACCTTAGATTGGACTTAGGCTTTGGTAAAAGTACATTCGAAGTGTACTTCAGTTATAACCAGGCGTTTTAAGAATCCAGAATTTAAAAATAATACCTCCAGTCAAAAGCTGCTCGGAACCCAATATACCAAACAGGACGTAACTTAGGCGTTTCAAGTCCTTCTGGTAAAACAATATTTGAACTATGTGGAATATCTACTCCAAAATTTAGTTGGATAACCAGACTCGAGCTTTGATCTAACGAAAACGTTCTGAAAGGACGGTATTCAAAAAATGGAAAATCAAGCTGGGTGGATTTGAAATTTACAAGAGCTGTTTCATCTTCGTCGATTGAAACAAGGATTGCGTCTTTTTGTTTTCCTCTTCCATATAAGGTCACACCAATTTCTCTCCCTAAAATAAATTGTATCCTACCTATTCCAGTTTCAATTCCTGCCTGCCAGGGGATTAGTCCACCAAGGCCAGCAGTAACGGCCATACTTGCATATGTTTCTGGTGAAAATAGTAGAATAGGTGAAGTAATTAAAAGATCTAAAGGAAGCAGCCAGAATGGCATTCGAAAACGAAAATTGAATCCCTCGCGACCTGGAATAGCAGCAGTAAATTGTCCGCCTTCTTCAAGAACAGTCGAATTACCAAATCTCATTGTTGATGGGCCATCCTGTCTCCATCCGAAATCCAAAAAAACCAATCCATCACCACCACCATGCATGACACCTTCAATTCCAAGTCCTACTCTAATTCCAGCATCCAGTCCTCCTAAAGCACCAGGCTTGCTTTGATTTGTCCCAAAACCACCACTAACCGTGTTGCCGCGTACAGAGGAAACTGCACCGATAAACAATCCTAATTCAGTTCTGAAGCGAGGCAATTCACCTAAACCTGTAGCTAAACCTGGAACAGGAGTAGTTACTAAAATTTTTGCGATTGGATCAATTAATTCCGGATCGATTTCACGTGGTAACATAAAACTATTAGCACAAACACTAAAACTATCTGGTGAAGCTTTTAAAATCTCATTACCATACTGATAATCAAAGGCGAATTTTCCTGATGCCGCATCAAGAAATTGCTCAATACTTGTGCGGATAGGAATTGCAGCAAGTTCGGCATCATTCACTCGCATAAAAGCATCACCGGTTAATATCATTCTGCGTCCATCCCACGTAGAAATTTCCAGTCCCTTTTCATTATAATAATCGTGAGTACCTTTTCTTTGAGATGCATCTCCCCACGTTCCAGCAGTATGTCCTGCTGCAAATGAGTCTTGAAGAAAGTGCAAAGCAAATGCTTCATCTGCAAGAGCAGAGAGAATTAATGCTGATCGTTCTTCATCAGAAAGATTTTCGTTGAAAAATTTTGAAGCCTTCAAAAGTGCACTAACGTGAAACCAGGTGTATGCACCCAAGGAATTAAGTTCTGCACCCTCGGAAAGACAAGCTGTTAAGTATTCACGAACGTTTGTATCTGCATTCGGACGTGCCAGTAAGAAGTGTACATTATTTGAACCCGCCCTCGTTGCATATTCGGGATCAACTCTTTGAAATTTAATATCAGAATCTCTTATAGCATTAATATGTTCATATCTATTCTTTGATTCATATAAATCGATTTTAAGCTGAGCTGCAATATTTGCAACTTGTAATATCCAATCAGTTTGCAAAACGTTATAAAGCATATTTTCTGGTGAGCAGGAGTGATCCCCTGATATTGCAGGCCATGATGCATAATCCAATTGAGTTGGGTTTACACTTTGAGTTGCATCTATAACTGCTGTTGTAAGCCTTTCTTCATAACCTGTTCTTGCTTTTGCCCAAAGTTCATCAAGAACTGAACGATACTCAGGACTGAGGTTTTGGATTGCTAGAAGTGTTATATCTCTGTGCTCAGGGTAAATCCATCCATAAGCTTTTATCGAAAGAAAGAATAATAAAACGACTGAGACAAAAGATTGTTTAAATAATTTCATTTTATAAAACCAATTTCTTTGTATACTCTGAACCTAAATATAATATCATTAAAAGAAAACAAGTCTGAAGAAGCGCTTGTATTTTGAAATATAGTGTTGAATTCTAATTTCCAGGAACTATCAACTATGTAACCAAAGCCTAATACGCATCTAAACTCGTTCAACTGAAAATCAATATCCTTTCCATAATTAACAAACCATTCGAACTGCAACGGAAAATAGATATTGTGAACAATTTGAATTGATGTGCTGAGTCTGTAGCGTGCTCTGAAAATGAAAGTATTCAAAGTGTTCCCGCTAAAAAATCTTTCCTCAAATCTGAAGTAATGATTTAATTGTATAGACAAAAATTTTGGATATTTAATTTGCAATCCCTGGAACGGTCTGAATTCCCACAGTGTAGTCTCTTTGTCAAATGTTGAAAAAGCTCCAAAGCCTCCGTGTAAGATTAAAATGCTATTTAATTGAAATGATGCTGATGGACGCACATAAAAACGATGGAAGTTTTTATTGATGAAGATTGTTCTATAACCAACATCTCCATATGTTTTCCATAGCTCGTTAAATTTATAGCTGCCGTTGAAGTCAAACCAGCTTTGAAATTCAGTATCGGTAATCTGTCCATATGACAGTAAAGATATAGTAAAGAGCAAAAAACAAACTCTCTTCATTTTATCCGAGACTCCGCAGTGAACATTATTTCCCTAATGTGGCAACCATTACTGCTTTAATCGTGTGCAGTCTGTTCTCTGCTTGATCAAATACAATAGAGTGCTTTGATTCAAAAACATCTTCAGTCACTTCCATTCCATCCAACTCGTACTTTTGAAAAATATCTTCGCCAATTGTTGTTTCTCTATTGTGGAATGCAGGAAGGCAGTGTAAGAATTTAACTTTAGGATTTTTTGTTAGTTTAATTGCTTCTGCATTCACCTGGAATGGTTTCATCAAATTAATTCTCTTTTCCCACTTTTCAGCTGGTTCACCCAATGATAACCAAACATCTGTGTAAAGGAAATCGACTCCTTTAACACCAACCTCAACTTTTTCAGTTAGGGATATTTTTCCTTTAGCTTTTTTAGCGATCTTTCGGCATTCATTTACCAATTGCTCATCAGGCCAGTTATCTTTTGGAGCACAAAGTCGAACATCCATTCCCATTTTTGCTGCACCAACCATTAAAGAATTGCCCATATTATTTCTTGCATCGCCTAAATAACAGTAAGAGATGTTTTTTAATTTTTTACGGGAATGTTCTTCCATCGTAAGTAAATCAGCGAGAACTTGGGTAGGATGATACTCATTAGTTAAGCCATTCCACACAGGTACTTTAGAATACTTTGCAAGTTCTTCAACACGTGTTTGTCCAAATCCACGGTATTCAATTCCATGATACATTCTTCCCAAAACTCTTGCTGTGTCCTTCATTGATTCTTTATGCCCAATTTGCGAACCACTTGGACCCAAATAGGTAACTTTTGCACCCTGATCAAAAGCAGCGACTTCAAATGCACAACGGGTTCTGGTGGAACTCTTTTCAAAAATCAGTGCAATGTTTTTTCCTTTTAATTTTTTCTTTTCTTTTCCTTTTCTTTTATCTTCTTTTAACTTTTTCGAAAGATCAAGCAAGTAACGAATTTCTTTGGATGAAAAGTCTAATAATTTAAGAAAACTTCTTTTTTTGAGGCCTTTTGCCATTTTTAGTCTCCTGATAAATGGGTTTTGTTCTAATAAATGATAAATCTTTGTTTATTTACTTAGCAAATCTAAAAGTTTAGTGCAAGATTAGAAAACAATAACTATATAACCTGTAGATAGATTCCAGAATGGGTGTGAAATTTGTGTTAAGAGCTTTGCAAAAATTTTAAATTTAATTAACTATCAAAACTATCTTTTTCGTCCTCATTTTCAAAGCGTTTCTTTCTGCTGGTAACATCGCTTTCTGTTTTCTCTTCTTTTGTCCTATCGCTAATGATGTGTAAATCTCTTTGCGGGAAAGGAATTACAACTCCCTCTTTCTCAAATGCTTCATCAATTGCAACCCGGATATCGCTTCTAATAAAAATCCAATCAGGGTGAGAAGTCCAGCATCGTAACTCAAACTCCAAGTAACTTTCTGCAAAATCATTAAATAATACGTACGGTGCAGGGGTTGTTAGAATATCCTGCTGATCTTTAGCACATTTAAGTAAAGTCTGCATGACTAGCTCGATATTAGTACCGTAAGAAACGCCTACTTTAATATCTAATCTTCTTAATCTATCTGTCATAGTCCAGTTAACAAGTTTATTTGCAATTAACTGTCCATTAGGAACAATTACTTCAGCTCCCTGCCATGTTTTAATGATACTGGATCTTATGCCTATTTGCATTACTTTACCTGAAAGAGTATCAATTTGAACAGCGTCCCCAATTTGAATAGGTCTTTCAAAAATCAAAATTAAACCAGAGATAAAGTTTCTAACAAGGTCCTGAAGTCCAAATCCGATACCTACACCAAGAGCACCAGCAAGCAAAGCAAATTTATCCAGATCGAGTCCGGCAGCCGAAAAAGCTACCACTATTCCAAATCCAACAATAATATATTTAACGATTGCAGAAATAGCACCAGGTACACCACGCGGTAAGGTCATTCGGGAGAGAACATCTCCCTCCAAAAAAAATCGAATAAGCCTTGCAAGAAGAACAGATATCCAAATTGTTACAAAAAATAAAACTACATCAGCAATTGAGATTGAAAAAGTCCCTATAGCCCATTCTCCTGTAACAAAATTTAAAAAGTAGTCTTCTACCGGAAGGAGAATCTCGAAATTCAACAGAAAAATAGTTACCCACCAAAAAATAAAAGCATACCTGATAATTTTACCAGTAGTTATTTTAATTTTATCCGGATATAGCTTAACAACTTTTAATTTTCCAGCAATTTTTGAAAGTAGAAAAATATCTAGGAGTGCATTCAGTGTTATAGAAGCTGTAACTAAAATTACTGCTGCAAATATAGAATTGAGTGTTTTGACCACTAATATTTCCGCCAATGTAATATAACCAAAGATATTTGCGAGCAATGATACTCCAAAGAAGATTACAGCTATTCGAATACCAGTTTTTATGGCACCAAAACCTTTCTTTCCTTCCATAGCCGATTGGATAGGTCTTTTAATCAGCAACCAAAGGAAGCCGGATAGTGCCAGGATGGTTAACATCAATAATACGATTCTCTCTAGTAAAGATTCAGTTGGCGAAATGCTTTGAATTTCTGATAGAACAAGAAGAGTAGCTAAACCATATAGTGGTATTCTAACGGATTTATGAGAAATATTTGTGATGATTCTTAATAATGGAATGAGTATCAACATTTTAATAAAACTAACTAGAACTTCAGGTAATTCAGGATAAATAAGAAAGAAAAACAATAAAAAAAGCAACACGCTGATGGATATGGGTCGCTCAAGTAATCGAAGAGCCATATCCAAAGAATTACCAGGACTTTCTAATTTTTTACTAAAATTTTTAAAACCATATACTAGTAATAGTAAAATCAAAAAAAGGAAAATATCTATAGCAATATTTCGTTTATTAATTTCAATGAAATCATTTGCCGATCTTCTGTAAAGTTCCCAAACATCTGACATTTGAGTTGATAGTGCAGCTGTATCCTTTGGTTGACCTAGTGCTTCCCATAGAGGGGCTGTATCCTGACTGAATATTGATTGTCTGCGTTGATTAAGGGCATCAATTAACTTTGAAACATTAATACCCAAAGCAATGCTTTCATCTGCAAGTGCGGTTTGAATTTTAAGATCCTTGGTAATAAGCTTACCAATTTCTGTTTGATATTTTTTCAACTTGGATTGTATATCTCTAACACTTTGAAGCAATTCTGCAGGTGCTTCTTCACTTAGTGCATTATCATAAGTTCTTTGCCAAATACCAATCATTTCTTCAAGTTTGGATTTTTCAACTTCCAGTTCAGTTACTCTTTCGCCAACAATCGATTGCCAACCTGACATTTTTTCATCAAAGTTTGCCCAGCGCTGTCGTAGATCTTCAAGTTTACGAGTATTGTATTGATCAAGATTATCTAGATCAGCTTCGTTTAGTAAATCTTCTTTGTTTTTTAGATAAACATCCCAAGAAGAATCAATTAATGCAATATCTTGTGAAGGTTGTACGACCCCTTCCAGTTTCTGAATGTAAAGAGATATCTCTTCAGTTTTAGCTGGTATCTCAACAGATTGATAAGTAATAAGTTCAGAAGGTTTTTCTTCTTGTTGTTGTAAGAGACCTTGCTCTTGACCAAAAGACGAACTTATTAATGAAAACAGAAATGCAATAAAAAAATGTTTACAAGCCCTCATAGTTGAATGTCAGCTATTATTGAAATGTTATTAAAGTAATCTTACTAATTTTTTCTGTAAAATGCTTATTTAATGTAACCTAAATAAAATGCTATTAGAAATACAGGAAATTATTTTGCTTTTAAATAATACAATTAGTTAATAAATTGACCTATAGTATTTATGAATTCAGCTGAATAATGAAAATACAAAACTACTTATTAGTATTATTTTTACTCTATGCTCTTGTTGCTTGCTCATCAATTAATGTTGTTACAGATTACGACCCTACTCAAGATTTTTCAAAATATAAAACTTACCGATGGGCAAGAGTTAAAGAAGTAAATACGAAAGACGTACTAAATAAAAATAGTTTTTTAAGAAAAAGAGTTCAGGCAGCTGTTGATACTGTTTTATATCAAAAAGGATTTGAAAAGCTAAGAGAAGGAGATCCAGATTTCGTGATTTTTATACATGCGGGTGTTCAACCTAGAATGAATGTCTACCATCACGGTCCTTACTACTATAGCCCCTGGTGGGGACCCTACGGCGGTTACACTTCAGTAAGTTATTATGAGCAGGGAACTCTGGTAATAGATATTGTGGACAATAAAGAGAAGGAACTATCGTGGCGAGGATTGGGCAGCGGAACAGTAAAAAGATTTTCGGATCCTGAAGCTCTCCAGGAGGAAATTAATTATACAGTTGGAAAGATTTTAGAAGACTTTCCCCCGAATAAAAATTAAAAAAGTATTTAATTAATTAAACAAAATGGAGAAAATATGAAAAAGTTAGCTCTACTATTACTGCTTCCAATAAGTTTTGTGTTTGCAGAGGGAAATTTTGAAAACATTAAAAATGAAACTAAATATGTTTACAATCCATTTGAACCCGTCACTGCACAAAGCAAAGTTTATTATGGTGGAAATGTCGGATTCAGATTTTGGAACAATTACTTCTATTTGGGTGTGTTTCCTTTAGTGGGATATAAAGTAACGCCAAAGTTCTCTGTTGGTGGTAAGATAGGTTATGCTTATATAAGTGATAGCAGATATAACCCATCCTTTAATTCCAGTAACTATGGGGGAAGTATATTCACCAGATATAGAATAATTCCACAAATATACGTTCATGCAGAATACATGTATTTCAGTTACGAAAGAATAACTTCCCTTAATGTATCAGGCAACTCTTATAACACAGATAGGTTTTGGGTTCCGTTTCTTTTATTAGGCGGAGGATTTAGCCAGATGGTTGGACCAAATGTTTGGGTTTTTGCAGAAGTTTTATTCGATGTAATTAATGATCCTAACTCACCTTACAAATCTGGTGACCCATTTGTAAGTTTTGGTGCCGGTGTTGGATTTTAAAGTGGGTATTTTGATTAGTTAGAAATAAACTAGAGTCGGGGTGGGGGGATTCGAACCCCCGACCTCTTCGTCCCGAACGAAGCGCGCTAACCTGGCTGCGCTACACCCCGTAATCTTTTTTTACATTTAAGAAAAATTTACTTTACAAAAATGTTCATTTATTTGAAAAAAACAACTATGATTATCTTTCTATTTGGAAAGAAATTTGTAGTAAATTGGCAATTCGGTTAAGCTGATTTCAGCTTATTATTTGTAATAAATATTGTTTTTGTTTAATATTTGTAATATCTTAATTCAGTAAATTGTATAAACTTAAATAGCTCTTGTTAAAATGATTCTTAAAAAGAGAACAAAAAACATATTCTATCACAACATAGTGAGGGAAACCTTATGAAAAAAACACTTACGTTATTTGCAGTACTCACAGCGATGATGTTGTCCAGCAATACTTTTGCTCAGGACCGTTACGTCTGGACAGATGCATGGGCATTCGGATTTGGATTTAGTTATCCAATGTATGTGTCAATCAACGATGCTCAATTAAAATCAAGTGCGTTCTATGGTGGTTACTTATCCATTCAAAGAAACTTTTCGGAACACCTGTCTTGGAGATTAAAAGGTGCTTATAGCCATGTAAGTGCTAAGTATGATCCAGGTGTACCAAATGGAAACGCAAGAGTTGAAAATAATATGATTACTGGTGATCTGGATTTTATGTATTATTTTAATCCTTGTGAACCAATTACCATGTTCCTCTTAGCTGGTGCCGGTGTTAATTATAACAAACCTGAAAATGCTTCTGATCCTGATTTAGACAATGAAAGTAATCTTGCTGCACAATTTAACATTGGTGCAGGTGTTGATATTAGGATTGGAAAATTTTGGAGATTACACGGCGAAGGAGTCTATCATACTGTGGGTAATAGTAAAATTGACGGTAGACGAGGTACTTCCAACAGTTTTTTTGGAGGAACTGCAAACGATACTTGGGTAAATGCTGATATTGGTCTTCTTTATTACTTTGGTGTAGGAGAACCCTCAAAGTATTGTCAGCTCTATACAGGAATTGCAGAAGTTGACTATAATAAAATTGAGGATATAGTAAGAAGATATCAGACTGTTCCTACAGAAGTTGATTATGACAGAATTTGTGAAATTGTTAAGAAATGTATGGGTCCAACAAAGGTTGAAGACAAGTGGGTACTTGTTGGTGTTAATTTTGATTTCAACAAAGCAACACTAAGACCTGAATCTTATCCAATTCTTGATAATGCTGCTGCAATTCTTCTATCTCATGATGATGTCAGAGTTGAAGTTCAAGGACATACAGATCAGATAGGATCTGATAAGTATAATGACAAACTTTCACAAAAAAGAGCTGACGCTGTTAAGAAATATCTTATAGCAAAAGGCGTAGACGCCAGCAGACTAACCACAGTTGGTAAAGGTGAAAGAGATTTGTTATTCAAAGAAATGGATCCTGTAAGCAGATTCTATAACAGAAGAGTTGAATTCCACGTTAAATAGTTAAACTGGAAATCATTGTTTTATAAAGGGATTCTATTCAGAATCCCTTTTTTATTATTCTTTCTAATTATTTATACCTGGTCAAGTAGCTATTAAGTATTAAATTGAATTTGCTGCCTTAAATAATTTTTGTAATTTTGTCTTAGTATATAAATAAGATTTTATCAACCTTTAAATCTATCCGGAGAGATGGAAAAGGAAAAACAGTTAAATAAGAATAGAACCTCCAAGGAATTTTTCCAAGGAGGATTTTTTTTATGAAGATCAAATCAAAAATAGCGGATAAAGAAGGTTTAGACAGAATACTTACCAGAATTTCGCACGAGATTCTTGAAAAAAACAAGGGATCGAAAAATTTAGTTCTAATCGGGATGCGTACTCGTGGTGAATTTCTTGCAAAACGGATTCAGGAAAAAATAAAATTAATCGATAGTGCTGATTTGCCATTGGGTGTACTAGATGTTACTCTTTACAGAGATGATTTTAGAACAAGAATAAAACAGCCCGAAATTTCCGTTTCTGATATAACGTCCGATTTAAACAAAAAGGATGTTATTCTTGTAGATGATGTTTTATATACCGGCAGAACAGTTCGTGCAGCACTTAATGCGCTTATGGATTTGGGCCGGCCGGCTTCAATCCAACTTTTTATTTTAGTTGATAGAGGACACCGTGAACTGCCCATTAGAGCAGACTACGTTGGTAAAAATATTCCAACATCCCAAAATGAAGAAATTAAAGTCCGCCTCTCTGAAGTTGATGATGAAGATGCTATTTATGTCGTTGAAACAGAGAGTGAGGAATAGCAATGCCGTTATCAAGCAATCATTTACTTGGACTGCAGGGTGTTTCCAAAGAAGATTTACAATTAATTTTAGATACTGCACACACTTTTAGAGAAATTTTAGACAGACCCATTAAAAAAGTACCTACGCTTCAGGGTAAAACAATTGTAAATCTTTTCTACGAAAGTTCAACACGAACACGTATTTCATTTGAACTTGCTGAAAAAAGATTATCTGCCGATGCAATTAATTTTGCAGTTTCCGGAAGCAGCGTAAGCAAAGGTGAAACATTTAAAGACACAATTAAAAATATTGAAGCAATGAAAATTGATATGGTTATTGTTAGACACTCTGCTGCCGGAGCTCCTGTTTATCTTACGAAAATTTGCGATGCAAATATTATTAATGCTGGAGATGGAACACACGAGCATCCCACGCAAGCATTGCTTGATATGTATTCAATCAGACAAAAATTAGGAAAGCTTGAAGGATTAAAAGTTTGTATTGTTGGAGATATTGCTCATAGCCGTGTTGCCCTTTCAAATATTTTTGGATTGCAAACAATGGGGGCAAAAGTTTCAGTTTGTGGTCCGTCAACAATGATACCTAAAAACATTAAAGATTTGGGCGTTGAAGTAATTTACAATATTGATGAGGCCATTCAGGATAATGATGTTTTAAATGTGTTGCGAATACAACTTGAAAGAAATGCTGGCGAATATTTCCCATCCATCCGCGAATATGCAAAGTATTTTGGAATAACAAATGAAAGACTAGACAAAAACGGGAAAGATGTATTAATTCTTCATCCGGGTCCTATAAACAGAGGTGTCGAATTATCTTCTGAAGTAGCCGACGGTTCGAATCAAATTATTCTCTACCAGGTTACAAACGGAGTAGCAATCAGAATGGCTGTTCTGTATTTATTAGGAACTCTAAACTAAGCTTAATATGAAAACAATTCTGAAAAATGTAAACGTAATTAATCCTGCAGAAAAAGTAAACTTGCGGGGAACTAACATTATTTTGAATAACGGTTTAATTGAAAAAATTGGAGAGCTAAAATTTGAAGATACTTCAAATGCAGAAGAATTTGATTTTTCAGGCTGCTACGTTGCTCCCGGTTTTTTCGATATGCATGTTCATTTGCGCGAACCCGGCAGAGAAGATGAAGAAACAGTTGTAACCGGATGCAATAGTGCAGCTAGCGGGGGATTTACGGGAGTTGCTTGCATGCCCAATACTGAACCAACAATTGATAGTGCAGAGGTAGTTAATTTTATAAAAAAACAAGCCAAAGATCATTTAGTTGATGTACATTCAGTTGCAGCGGCGACAATTGGAAGAAAAGGCGATCAGCTCTCACCAATGGCTGAACTTGCAGAAGCGGGTGCAGTTGCTTTTTCGGATGATGGAGCTGCAATAAAAACAGCATCTATTTTGAAAAGAGTAATAGAATATTCTAGTATTTACAAACTACCTGTTATTGAGCATTGTGAGGATGAATCGCTTTCAAATGGTGCGATGAATGAAGGATTGAATTCAACGTTTTTAGGATTACCCCCTCTACCATCTGTTTCAGAGGACTTAATTGTTATTCGGGATATTCAGATGGCAGAATACGTTGGTGGCAAAGTACATATTGCCCACATAAGTACTAAAAATGCTGTTGCACTTGTTCGCGAAGCGAAGAAAAAAGGAATACAAGTTACTGCTGAGGTTACTCCGCATCATTTTACTCTGACGGATGACGCAGTTAAATCGTATGATACAAATGCAAAGATGAGTCCGCCGTTAAGAACACATGAGGATGTTGATGCAATAATTGAGGGTTTGGCTGATGGAACGATTGATTGCATTGCAAGTGATCATGCACCCCATTCACCTGAAGAAAAAGAAGCAGAATTTCAATTTGCTCCAAACGGAATTGTAGGGCTAGAAACAGCAGTTGGATTAAGCGTCTCTGAACTTGTTCATAAAAAGAAATTGACTGTTGAGGACTTAATCTTTAAACTATCTATTAATCCGAGAAAAATTTTAAGCCTACCATTACCTGAATTTAAAGTGGGTGAAGAAGCTAACTTCACGATTTTTGACATAAATAAAATCTGGACTGTAGATATTACTAAGTTTAAAAGTAAATCAAAAAACTCTCCTTTTGATCGAAGACTTCTCACTGGAAACTCAGTAGCAGTTATAAACAAGGGTAAAATGTTCAACAATAATAAATGGATCAGTCTTTTAAATACTGATTAAAAAACAATAAACCAGTTGTACATTAAACTGTACGCTCCTTTATATTTTCCTTTGATTTCGATTTAATTTCGAAATATTTCTTGTGGCACTTGCTTTGGAGCCTCTAAAACGAACTTAATTAAATTTTAGAGGAACCAACGATGAAAAAGCTTATTAAAATAGCAGTTGCTGCAACACTTCTATTACTTATTCAGAACTGCGATGTGCACGAATCTTACTTTTATGAAGTAGACGTTACCCCACCACTGCCACCGACAAGTATAAACGTTCTAAACGGTGATAACAGGGTCGATCTCTACTGGAATGAAAATAAAGAACCAGATTTAGCAGGTTATAATATTTTTTACAGCGATTCCTATGATGGTAAATACTATTTGATTGGCTCATCTGATTATGCAGAATTTATAGATTATGATGCAGTTAATGGTGAAACTTATTACTATGCAGTTACTGCTTACGATTTCAATGGTAACGAAAGTGATTTAAGCCGGGATGTAATCTATTCAACACCAAGACCCGAAGGTTATAATCAAGCTGTATTTGACTACAGGAATTTCCCTAACAATTCAGGCTATGCCTTTTCAATCTATTCAGTTGTTGCATTCGATAGTATTGATGTAGATTTCTTCTTCGAAAATTACCAAGGCGATTTCTATCTGAATGTATATGATGATACAGATATTCAAGATATGGGGCCAACCAATGACATTTACGATATTCCTTTTGCACCCGCTTCCGGGTGGTCTCCTACAAAAGATGCATTGGCTTTTGAAGGAAACACCTATGTGTTTTGGACATGGGATAACCATTTTGCTAAAATAAGAATATCGTCTATTACAAACGAAAGAATGGTATTCGATTGGGCTTATCAGCTTGTTGAAGGTGAACCAATGTTGAAACGTGGAAATACAACTGTAAGAAAACCGCTTTCAAAAAATTGGAACAGGTAATAAAAATATATTTCTTAAAAGAGTTAATAGATTTATGCTTAAGATTTAATTAAATTAGAAACCGAAATGTTTACAATCAGTATTAAATCAGCAATAATTCTTTACTTTGTCCTTTTTATTCCGTTTGCTCTCTCGCAGGATATAAACTTTAATAATAATTTAAATTCTACCAATTCAGTTAGAGTTGAGATTATTGCGCTTAATCAAATTGAAGAAGGAATAAAAAAGAGTGAAATTAAAAAGCTAACAGACTACTTTGCTGCTCAGCCCTATATTAGCCTGCTAAGTGGTGTAAACGGCTATTATAGTTCAAATCAAGCATATTATATAATAGAAGAATTTTTTAAGAATTTCAGAGTTGTTTCATTTAATTTTGAAAATAAAAAATTTGAAGAAAATGTTGTTTACGGGACAGGCGAATATTACTATGAACGAAAGGGAAAACGTGAGTCTGCGCTTTTATACATTACCCTTAACAAAACCGGCAATAAATGGGTTATATCTCAAATATCAATTAATTAATGAAACTAAATATCTCTAAAATTTTTAAAGGCGATAGGAAATATTTTACTATCGTCTTTTTTGTTTTAATTGCACTTTTTGTTGCAGGTTTAATCACCCCCGTTATAGTTGAGAACAAAAACTCTAAATGGGAAGAGAATCTTAAGGCACAGATTGTACGAATAGAAAAAGAAGCCATTTTTTATTTTAGAAATAAAGAAACTGAATTAGTAAAAAACAAAAATAAGATAAAAGAAAAGCTTAGCAGCACTCTGTACGGAGAAGCATATAATTATGGCGAGCTCATTTCATTGATTAATACGGAAACACATGAAGATTATTCGTTGGAAGTTGTTGCCCCAAATGGAAAAATTATTGCATGGAACAAAAATATTGCCATAAAACAAGAGGATATTTTTCCATTTGTCTATCCCATAGATGAAGCACATTTTTACAGCAAGGGTTTGTTCACTTACCTGACCACAATTGATACCGTTAAAATTATTAATGACATATTCTATTTAATTGTAAGCAAGCCGATCGAAAAACACTATTCTTTGCAAAACCAATTTTATTCGGATTTAAGTTTAAAGGAAAAACTATCTAATAAATTCAGTACACGCTTTGAGATAATTTATAATCCATTTTCTCAACCATCAAAAGATGGAAGGATATATTCTTTTAGTTTACTTAACAGTAAGCAGAATAAAATTGGAATTGTTAGTTTTTTTAAGCCACTTTTAAATACCGAAACAGCTGGCATAAAAGATTTTTCGAATAAAATTCAGATTTTGCTTCTTCTAGCAGCACTATTATTTATTTCTTTAGGATTACGAAAAGAATTTTTAAGTATAAATTCACTGTTATTGAGATTATTTGCATTTATCATTTACCTGGCAATATTAAGACTAGTTCTTTTCTGGACCGGATTCCCTTCCAGATTTCTTGAAGGAGCACTTGTTGATCCTTCCTTTTTTTCTTCTACTTTTGCCTGGGGATTGGTAAAAACACCCATCGAAGCATTTATTACAAATCTTTTTCTGATTGTTATTGGAGTAACACTTTACAGGTATGTACTTAAATATTTTTTTGAATTGTCACAAAATAGGTTTCGGTTACTCAAATTAATTATAGCTCCATTTCTAGCACTCATATTGTTTTATACTTTAAGGGGATTAAGTGCATCAATAAAAAGTATAATTTTCGATTCTACAATTAGATACTTTAAAGAACCAGATTTAATTCCAAATTTCCCTTCACTTTTAATGAATTTGAATATCCTTCTTATTGGATTATCGTGTATTGTTTTAATGGTTGCACTTACATTGTTAGTTGGAAAATTTCTCGCATTGCTGAATTCGAATACGAAGTTTAGTCACTTTCTGCTGTATTTTATTTTAATTCAAATTGCTTGCTTTGTTTTTTTTAATTTTCAAAATGAACCTCTTATAACTCCGTTTATGTGTTTCATTTTCATATCGCTCATATTTCTTCTCATTTTTTTTCAATTGTACAAAAAATCTACTTTTTCAGTAAGCGTAATGTATTCATCTCTTGTTGCAGCAGTTATAACAATTAGTATGCTTAATTATTTCAATCTCGAACTAGAACAAAGATCATTAAAGACAATAGCAAACGAAGTAAACCGATCGAATAAAGACCTATTGAATTTTCTAGTTGATGAAACTTTGCGAAATTCTATCAACAACAAAAGATTAGTTGGATCCTTCTATAAACTTAACTCCAACTACGATGCTGAGGCATTTATAACGTGGAGCAGCAGCGCGTTACAGCGTGAGTCATTAAATTCAAAGGTAATTCTGTTAGATAGAAATTTTAAAACGATAGGTGAGTTTTCTGTTGGGTACGATTATCAATTGGACTTTAGAGTGATATTTAAAGATAAAATTTCTTCTGAGCAAACGGTTGAATTATTTGAGCAAAAAACGGCAGTTGGCAGCGGATTTGTTGGAATTGTTCCAGTTGCAAAAAATAATGTTGTCACAGGGTATATCGGAGTTGCTGCTGAATTTAATATTGAAAATCTTGGTGCCGCCAGATTTCCTGATTTTCTTGAGTCGAATAAAGTTGCACTTGGATCTGTTATTGATTTAAATCTCGTAAAGGTTTTTGAATTTTCAAACGGCAGAGTTTCAAGAGTGCATGGTAATTTATTTCCGTCGAAGGAGCAAAAAGACCAAATTTTTACTGCTCCCTTAACAGATCTAAATGATGGGTGGATTTCACTTTCAATTTATGGTGAGGGATATCTTACTTATCTGTTAAAAACTTCAGACAATAATGCTGCAAAATACACTGTTGTTTCAATTAAAGAAAAAGAAATTGCGTGGAGCTTATTTAACTTCTTTAAAATTTTTATAATTCACTCACTCTATATTTTACTTGCAACATTTGCCCTTATTTTATTCAGACTAATAAAAATTCAATACACATTTAAAACAAAATTGTTAGTAGCATTTCTTGTAATATCAATTATTCCTTTAGTTGCACTTGCGGTTTACAACAGGGAGGTTGTACGTGAAAGATCTGCAGAAGCAACTTTTAACGAACTCAGCAAGCGCTTGGATTATTTGGAAAACCACGTCAGAGCGCAGATTTATAAACATCCGGAAAGAAATCTATTGGTTGCTTTTGATAATGCTGGAAAAGAACTAGGTATTGCCTTTTCAGTTTACGAGAACTCAAATCAAATCTATAGTTCTAAAGCAGAATTTTACAACAGCGGCTTGATGGAACAAAAACTAAATCCGGATGCTCATTTCAATTTAAATTATTTAAGTTATCGAGATTTTCTTCTTAAAGAAAAAATTAACAAATATGATTACGATGCCTACTATAGAAAAATTGATTTTGAAGGCACTGCTTTAATTGTTGGGGTAAACGATGCATTGAATAATATTGAGTTGAGTTATTCACCGCTGGAAGCCGACATATTTTTATTTGGAATTTATGCATTTGCATTAATTGTAATAATTTTTGTAAGCACCTTTTTTGCAAATCAAATATCATCGCCTATAAGAAGATTAACTAAGGCAACTGAAGCTGTTGCACAAGGTGATTTAAGTGTGAACATTGAAAACAAAGAAAGAGGCGAGATAAAGGATTTATTCGACGGTTTCAACCAGATGACGGCTGAACTTCAGAAAAATCAAGTTGAAATTGCTGAACTTGAAAGAGAAAATGCCTGGAAGGAAATGGCAAAGCAGGTGGCACATGAAATCAAAAATCCTCTAACTCCAATGAAGCTTTCAATGCAGCAATTAATTGCTGCATTCAACGATAAAAAAGAAAATTTCGGAGATACGTTAAAAAAACTTTCACAAGCTGTTTTAAATCAGATAGAAAATTTAAACCTAATTGCATCCGAGTTCTCGTCACTTGCAAAAATGCCTAGCCTGAATATTGAAAAGTTTAATTTAAATCCTATTGTTGCAGATACAGTAAATTTGTTTTCGGATGAAAAAGTAGAAATAAAACTTATTGCTCCAAAAGAATCTGTTTATATTGAAGCTGATAAATCACAGATACGCAGAATGATAATTAATTTGATTAGAAATTCAATTCAGGCAAACGCATCACTTGTTATAATTGAAATTGAAAAACAAAATGTAAATGCTGTC
The DNA here is from genome assembly GCA_013042995.1 of Ignavibacteriaceae bacterium. Classification (GTDB taxonomy): domain Bacteria; phylum Bacteroidota; class Ignavibacteria; order Ignavibacteriales; family Ignavibacteriaceae; genus IGN2. The sequence continues at coordinate 58,149 of JABDPB010000012.1, forward strand.
CTAAATTTTGAAGACAATGGGACAGGTATACCTGAAAAGTTTCAGAAAAAAATATTCGATGCAAATTTTACTACAAAAGAGAAGGGGCTGGGGCTAGGTCTGAAGTTAATAAAGAGATTTTTAGAGAATATAAACGGTGAGATATTTTTAGTTGAATCAACAAAAAGTAATACTACATTTAGGATAGTTATTCCGATTAACGATTAAATATTAGACGATGTACGAACTAACACCTCATCAAACTAATGCACTAAACACTAATAAATCTATTTCACTTACTGCAAATGCCGGATCCGGAAAAACATTTGTATTAGCGAGTAGACTTTTAAAAGTAATTCTCGAAACAAACACCTCAATTCACGAAATTGCGGCTATTACATTTACCGAAAAAGCAGCAGGTGAGCTTAACAGCAGAATTGCGGATGAGCTAACTAAATTAAGCAGACAATCGTATTCACCTGACATTCAAAAAAAGATTGAAAAGGTTCGCAAGCAGCTTGTTTCGGCAAACATTTCCACTATACATTCTTTCTGTATTAATCTATTAAAAGAATTTCCTGTTGAAGCTTCTTTAGATGCCAACTTTATTCCTGTTGATCAACGAACTTCTGATGATTTGATAGAGTTAAGCACTGAAAAAACAATTCGCAGTAAACTATCCAATGCACATGCTAGCACAGAAGTAAAGATTTTAATAAGACTTCTAGGTTCTAAAAAAGCTTTAGCAAGGGAGATTGAATTACTGGTAAGAAACAGGAAAAATTTATCTCATTTTAGAAAAATCTATACTGAAAAATCGCTGAAAGAAATTGCGGAAATATCATCAAATAATTTTATAAAAGGCTTAAAAAAAATACTTTCAATTGAACTGCCAGAAATGCTAAAACATTTAACCAAAATTAATGAAGCGGTTTTATTAAATAACAGTAAAAATGAGACGGCAGTAAACATTCGTAAATTAACAGAAAAAGCAGAAGAAATCGGCTATAAAGAGATTGTATTGCGGTATTTAGCTACAATTAGCGATGAAACCTTAACAAAAAGCGGCACTATAAAATCAAGAGGATATCTAACCTCAAATTTGCGGGTAGATTTAATCAATTCAATCAACTTTGTGGAACGGAACTTTAAAGAATTGAATGCATTATTCTCTGTTGAAAAGAGGGAAGATATTGAAGAAGAGCTTGCATGCTATTCAAGGAGTATGTTGAACATTACGGTGGAGGTAATTAATGAATACGAAAATAAAAAAACTCAGTTGGGTTATTTAGATTTTGAGGATATCCTTCTTAAAACAAAAGAAATATTAAGTAGAAAAGATGTGAGGAAAGCTATAAATAAAAAATATAAATATTTATTTGTAGATGAGTACCAGGACACAAATGAGATTCAATATGAAATATTTTTACCTATTGTTAATTATTTAAAGACTGGTAATCTATTTATTGTAGGTGATGAAAAGCAAAGTATTTACCGTTTTAGAGATGCCGAACTCGAAGTTTTCGGGAAAACCAAAACGGATATAAAAAATGCAAATAATGAAAATCTGGTTCTCACATTACCCGACAGCTTTAGAATGGCTCCAGCGATTTGCTTATTTACTAATCATATTTTTAGTAAACTATTTAATTATCCAATAAGTATTTATAATGAGGTAGAACACTCGGATATTGTCTGTGCAAGAAATGATTCATTTATGGGCAAAGTTGAATTTCTTATTGCTCAAGCAGATCATAATTTAGCGGAAGCAGAATTAATCGCTCAAAGAATTTTAAAACTGAGTAATGAATTTATAAATGAATTACCGGATTGGAGTAGCATAGCTGTTCTTGTACAAAAGCGATCTGCCTTTAGCGAACTGGAAAAGCTTTTCATTAAATATAACATTCCTTTCTCAGTAATTGGTGGAACTGGTTTTTATCAGCAACAAAGTATAAGCGATATTTACAATTATTTTGCTTTTATTTTTAACAATAGTGATGATGCGGCATTAATAGGAACATTAAGATCTCCATTTTTTACTGTTCCGGACGTAAAAATATTTCAACTTTCAACTTTTACCGGTGATAGCTATTGGGAAAAGTTATCTAAAGCAGGTATTTCAGATGATTATTGGAAACCGATTTTATTAGTACTGATTGAAAATCTAAAGCTTGCAAAAAGAATCGGTATTCCATCTCTGTTGCAAAAAATATTAAATGAGTCAGATTTTATTTCAACTATCGCAGCACGGAACAACGGCGAGCAAGAAATAAATAATATAAATAAACTCATATCAATTACTATAAAGTTTTTCAATCTTGAGTTTAATTCGATTTATGATTATTTGAATTTTATGAAAAACTCTATAATAAATTTTGTTGAAGAGGCGCAGGCGGGAATAGAAGATAATAATAATGGTGTAAATGTTATGACAATTCATCAGGCAAAAGGCTTGCAATTTCCTTCAGTATTCCTTTACAAATGTGATGATACAATTCAATCGGGTGACGTTAAAGCAAGATCCTTTAAAATTGATAAAACTTTTGGACTTCTAACAAAAATACCGAAAAATGAGAATTACTTTGGAGAATATTACTCTGCTCCGATTGTCGAACTCTACAATTATTTCGAAAATAAAAAATCAATTGCTGAACTGAAAAGACTTTTGTATGTGGGAATAACCAGAGCTAAAAATTTCCTTTTCATCTCGATGAAAGAAAATTCGAATCCTGCCCGGCCATTAAATTCATTTTCTTCTTTAATTTATGAAGGGCTAAACATTGATCATGGGGGTAAGAATTTTTCGATCAAAGGGGATTTGAATTTTTTGGAGAAAGCAAACAGTACGTATAAAACGGTAAGTCGTAACCTTGAAATTGAGATTCCAATAATAAGACAAGCAGAACAACCATCGCTCCTGCCAATATCGTATAAGCAGGTGAAGCATGGACTAAAGATTTCTACAGATAAAATAAGCGATAAATCGAAAGAAGATATTATTTCAGCGACTAAGTTTTCCATATTTACCAACTGCCCACGTAAATACAATTTAACTTATAATTTTAATCTAAACAGTATGATTCAAGATTATGTTGGATGGCTCAAATTATCTAAAATAAGAAATGATTATGAATTTAATTTATACGAACAGCGAAAAATTAGTAGTGAGGAAACATTTACAAAAACTTTAACCAATCCTGATTTGAAAGGGAGAATTATTCATAAAATATTGCAAAAAAATATTGCTGCAAATGAAGTTGAATTAGAAGTAAATAGATTCTTCAAAAATAAAAACGCAACTAACAGTAAATTAAAAAACATTGATGATCAAATAAAGAAAGAAATTATCAGCAGTATTAGAAAGTTTATTCTCTCCAATGAATATAAGCACATCAATTCCTTTAAAAACTATAAAAATGAGCTTGAGGTTTACTATAAATTATCAGACTACTATCTTATGGGTATAATTGATAAAGCAATCTTTACTCAGGATAAAATTATTGTAGTTGACTACAAAACAGATAATATAATAGACTCGGAAATATCAGAAAGAGCAGAGAAATATATTCCTCAGTTAAATTTTTATTCATTCATTTTAAAGAGATTATACCCCAGATTTCAAATAATTGAAACGAAAATAATTTTTATAAAATATCCTGATATGCCATTTGTAAAAAACTTTACAAAAAACATTGAAATTGAGACAGAAAAAAGGCTTGGAGAGATGATAAATTCAATCAGAAACAATATTTATTCAGTAAATTTAGAACATTGTTCAGAATGTATTTTTACAATAAAAAATAATGATTGTGTTTTAGACAGCGAACACAAATACGTTGCGTCTGGCATACAATCTAAAAACGATGGAAAAAAAAACTAAAGTAATAAGAGATTTATCACTTGTGGAGAACGAACTGTCTTCAATTCAGTCAGGAGTGTTGGCAGTAGCAATACAAAAAGATACCCTTACACAATTTGCAACAAATTTTGTCTATCAGAATAAAAACATTTTTGTTTTTATTACTAATGATGAATTGCTGCGAACGATTAAGTTCAATTCACCTGCAAAGTTTACAATTTTAAAAGAAAAAAATACTTTAAAAGAATTGAGGGACGAACAGGATCCTTATTACAGGTTGTTTTACATTGTAGTAACGGGTCTGTTCAGAGAGGTTGAAGAGAAAAAAATTATAAACGACATTAAACAAAGTTATATTGAAAAATATTCAGGGAAGCTTCTTATAAACGGCAAGGCAACTGCCAGCTTAGGTAAGCTCTATTTTATTGACTCAGAAGAACTTTTAGCTTTTGATGAAATCGGTCTTAAAATCCTATCGCAGTTTAAAGTCTCTTAAATCTATTAAAAAGTGAAATACTGGAGCAGATAAATGGCGCTGAATTACATCTGGCTTGGATTACTGCTTCTTGGAGTTGGTGCTGCTTTAACAACTGATATTATTGATCAATCCTCTGATAAATACCGCAATAACATTCCTATAGAGTTATTTATTTCCGTTGAAGAAAATAGTAATGAGTTAAGTGACGGCAATAATAATGTAAAAGTAAATGTGATGGCAGATGAATTTAATACTACTTACAACGACAGTATTAATTTAGACATCACATCAGATGCAGTTCTGCTGTATAGCAGGGAGAAACAAGTGGGAACAATTATAATTAAGGGAAACGGAAGATTCCCCTCACTTTGGAAGGAAATGGCAAGGGCTTCAGGCGAAGAAGATGATTTACTCGGACAAATAAAATTAATTCAAAGGAATGCTGATAATTCTTACAAAGCTGAAATAGTTTTTGAACAAATTTCTTTTGCAAAAATGAAAACTTTAACTGATGCAGCTTTGGATTATGCAGGAACAGCGGTAACAATTGCATTTGGACTGATTGGAATTATGGCTTTGTGGCTTGGTGTAATGAAAGTTGCAGAAGAAGCTGGATTGATAAAAATAATTGCCAATGCTTTAAAACCTATTACAAAAAGATTGTTTCCCGAAATTCCTTCCGATCATCCTGCTATGAGCTCAATGATAATGAACATTTCTGCAAATATGCTTGGACTTGGAAATGCTGCTACACCTTTTGGACTGAAGGCTATGGAGGAAATGGAAAAAATAAATCCAAACAAAGGCACGGCGACAAATTCAATGGTAACATTTTTAGCAATTAATACTGCCGGACTAACACTAATTCCTGCAACTGCAATTGCTGTTCGTGCTGCATCAGGCAGTTCAAACCCTGCAATAATTATCGGCACTTCAATCTTTGGTGCATTTTGTGCTACTGTTGCCGGAGTTTCTGCAGCAAAAATAATTGAAAAGTTTTATTTGAAATCGTGGAGCTTTGTAGCGTGGTTAAAAAAGAATATAAAAATTATTTTATCATTGATACTATTCATAATTGCAGTAGTTTTAGTTTTTGCAACTGGTTTGTTCAATCAAATTGCATCAATTATTTCACCTTCGGGATTTAGAAGTATAATTGAAGTAATATCTGCACTTGCTATTCCTCTCCTAATCTTAATTTTTATAGGATACGGTGCAATTAAAAAAGTAAAAGTATATGAAAGTTTTGTTGAAGGTGCAAAAGATGGCTTTACAATTGCAGTAAAAATAATTCCTTATTTGGTTGCAATGCTTGTTGCAATTGGAATTTTCAGAGCAGGCGGTGCAATGGAATGGTTAATTTATATTCTTAGTCCAATTACAAGTTTTATAGGTTTTCCTGCTGATGCACTTCCAATGGCTTTGATGAGGCCGCTTTCCGGAAGCGGATCGTTGGGAATTATGTCGGAAAATCTTGCAGTTTACGGTCCTGATTCATTTGTAGGTGTGCTGGTTTCAACTTTTTACGGAAGCACTGAAACAACTTTTTATGTGCTTGCGGTTTATTTTGGCTCGGTCAATATCAAAAACACAAGACATGCATTGCCCGTAGGGCTAATTGCAGATGTTGCAGGAATTCTCGGCGCATTATTTATAGTGCGGTTACTTTTTTCAGCCTAAGATATAAATAGTGTTATGAAAGTTTTCATCACTCGTGAGCTTCCAGAGGTTGCATTTACGCAGCTAAGCAAAAATAATATACCATTTGACTATTATAAAGCCGATAAACCAATTCCACGATCAGTTCTGCTAAAAAATGTAAAAGGCTGCACAGCATTAATATCACTATTAACAGAAAAAATTGATAAAATATTAATTAATACTATGCCCGACTGTAAAATAATTGCAAATTATGCAGTTGGTTATAATAATATTGATGTTGATTATGCAAAAAAGCAAAAAATAATTGTAACAAATACGCCAGACGTACTAACCGATTCTACAGCAGACTTAACAATTGCACTATTGCTTGCTTGTGCCAGAAGATTAAGTGAAGGAGAGATGATGATACACGCTGGAGAATATAAGGGATGGAAACCGAAACTTTTACTTGGGACTGAACTAAAAGGTAAATCATTTGGAATTCTTGGTGCGGGAAGAATTGGAACTGCTGTTGCGAAAAGGGCCATGGGTTTTGGTGTTAAAATTTTGTACACAGACAGGTCTAAAAACGAACAAATTGAAAAAATTACTGGGGCTAAAAAAGTATCTGATGTGACACTTCTTAAAAAATCCGATTTCATCTCAATTCATCTTCCTTTAAATAAATACACGTTTCATTATTTAAATAGTAAAAGATTATCGCTCTTAAAAAAGGAATCAATTTTAATTAACACCGCCCGCGGTGAAATAATTGATGAAACTGCGTTGATAAAAATGTTGAAAAAAGGAAAATTAAAAGCTGTTGGGCTAGATGTATTTGAAAATGAACCCAGTGTAAACAAAGAACTGCTAAAATTTAATAACGTTCTCGTACTACCACATCTAGGTAGTGCATCAGTAGAAGCAAGAAATGCAATGGCAGAACTTGCTGTTGAAAATGTTATTAATGTACTAAGAGGGAAAAGACCAATTACTCCTGTTATCTAGTACATATCAAGATAATCCATATTGCATCTCTATTAGTGAATAGGTAGTTTTGAAATTAAAAAAAAGTGAAAAGTTAATGAGAATTGGTATACCTCACGAAACCTGCTGGGAGGAAAGACGCATTGCGCTCGCTCCTGCCGGTGTAGATTCTCTGGTAAGAGCTGGACACACCGTTTACTTGCAAAGTGGTGCTGGAGAATCAAGTCATTTTAGTAATGAAGATTACCGTAATGTTGGAGCCACAATTGTTTATAACGTTGAAGAAGTTTTTGGAAGATCTGAGCTTGTTACTAAGGTTGCACCAATAACTGAAGAAGAAGCAGGATTATTAGTTGATAATCAAATTCTATTGTCATTCATGCATCTTGCTGTTGGAAGAAAAAACATAGTGGATATTCTTCTGAAAAAGAAGATTACTGCTATTGGTTTAGAATTAATTGAACGAGATTCTCGTCTTCCTATTCTTCAATCTATGAGTGAAATAGCTGGACCACTTGCAATACAAGTTGCAGAGAGATATTTGGAGAGCTATACTAAAGATGGAAGAGGAATTTTACTTGGCGGCATTACAGGGGTTGCACCTGCAGCAATTGTAATTCTAGGGGCTGGAGTAGTAGGAATCACTGCCGCTCGAGCTGCTTTGGGCAGAGGTGCACAAGTAATTGTAATTGATACTGATCTGGATCGTTTAAGACATGTGGAAACAGAATTTAACACAGGAATTACCACAGTAATGGCTAATCCTTATACTATTTCTCGTGGTGTGAGATTTGCCGATGTTCTTATCGGCGCAGTTTTAATTAAAGGAGAAAAAACCCCACATGTGGTTAACGAAGAAATGGTTAAGCAAATGAAAAAGGGTGCGGTTATTGTAGATGTATCAATTGACCAGGGTGGATGCATTGAAACTAGTCGTATTACAACAATTTCTAATCCTGTATTTTCAATACACAATGTTATTCATTACTGTGTTCCAAATATGCCCACTTTAGTATCAAGAACAGCAAGTTATGGCTTAACAAATTCATCTTTAGAATATATATTAAGCATTGCTGAAAATGGATTATCGAATGCATTAATGGAAGACAAAGGTTTAACAAAAGGTGTTTGTACATACAATGGCAACTGCACAAATGAATTTTTAGCAAACTCTTTCGATTTTAATTATAAGAAGATTCATATTTTCTCAACAAACTAGTTTTATGTAAATACTAAATCACTTTATTATTTGATGACAATTGTGGATGAACTGAAACAGAAAAATTTACCAGCAAATATTCTGAATATTTATAATAAGAAACTGACTTCTGCTGATGAAGCTGTAAGAAGAATAAAATCAGGCGATAATGTTGTTGTACACCCCGGCTGTGCTGTTCCACAGGAACTAGTGGCTGCTATGGTTAGACGAAAAAATGAACTTGAGAATGTGACACTATACCATATATTAATTGTTGGTGAGCTGCCATACGTAGAATCAGGTATGGAAGATCATTTTAAGCACAAAGCTTTTTTTATTGGTGCAAACACAAGAAAAGCAGTTCACGAAGGACGTGCAGAGTTCATTCCTATTTTTCTTTCTGAACTTCCATTGCTTTTTAAAAGAGATATAATACCGGTTGATATTGCTTTGCTCAATCTTTCACCGCCAGATGAACATGGTTTCTGCAGCTATGGCGTTGATGTAGGAACAATTAAAAGCGCTGCCGAAAGAGCAAAAATAATAATTGCACAAATAAATTCTGAAATGCCGCGCTGTTTAGGAGACAGTTTTATCCATATTAATAAAATTGATTATTTATTTGAGCACACTGAACCAATTCAGGAATTACCACAGATTGATCCTAATGCAAGCGAAGAATTACTGAGAGTATATGATACGATAGGTAGAAGAGTTGCAGATTTAATTGAAGATGGTTCCACTTTGCAAATGGGAATTGGAGCGATCCCCGATTGCGTAATGAAATATTTAAGAGATAAAAAGGATCTTGGAATACATACAGAAATGTTTTCCGATGGAATAATTCCACTTGTTCAAGAAGGAATAATAAATGGTGAACAAAAATCACTTCATCCTGGAAAAATAATTGTAGGTTTTGTATTAGGCACGCGGAAAGTATTTGATTTTGTTGATAACAATCCTGTAATAGAATTTCATCCACAAGAATATGTAAATGATCCCTTTATAATAGCTAAGAACAAAAAAATGGTAGCGCTCAACTCTGCAATAGAAATAGATTTGTCAGGACAGGTTTGTGCGGATTCTATTGGCTCTAAAATTTTTAGCGGCATAGGTGGACAAGTTGATTTTATAAGAGGAGCTGCTCACTCAGAAGGTGGTAAACCAATTATTGCACTTCCATCAACAACAAAAGATGGAAAAGTATCCCGAATCGTTCCTCAATTGCGGCAAGGTGCAGGTGTTGTTACCTCGCGCGGCGATGTTCATTATATAGTTACAGAACATGGTGTCGCACATCTTTTTGGAAAATCGTTGAAAGAAAGAGCAAGAGAACTTATTAAAATTGCACATCCTAATTTTAGAGATGATTTAACAAAATTCGCTAAGGAAACTCGCCACATTTAGGATTTTATGATTGCTGTTATCGGGGATATACATGGCTGCTTCTTTACGCTTAAAAAGCTTTACAATTCTATTTTAAATAAATACCCAGAGATTGCTGTTTATTCTGTCGGTGACTTAGTTGACCGTGGTAATTACAGTTATGAAGTTGTTGATTTTATAAAAAAAAATAAAATAACATTTGTTGCGGGTAATCACGATTACATGTTTTATTATTTTATAAAACACCCGTCTAGCCCATTTGGCAGGTCCTGGATCTATAATGGTTCGGAAGCAACTCTTGATTCGTACAGTAACCGTTTTACAGAAATGCAGCGTCACTTAAATTTTATCATCAGAGCTCCGCTTACATTAGATTTGTTTGATTGCTTTATTTCTCATGCAGGTATTTCAAGTTACTATTCGCGTAAGCTTGGTAAAAAACCTCTTGAAAAAAGGAAAAAAATGATAAACATTGTTGAAAATGATTTAAACAATGAGCATGGTGTATTGTGGACCCGGGATAAACTATTGAATCTTGGCAAATTGCAGATTGTAGGACATACAAGGTTTGAAGAAATCTATCATGATAAATCAAATAACGCTGTTTATGTTGATACTGCTGCTTGTTCCGGAAATAAATTAAGTGCAGTAGTTGTAAATGAAAATGAAATAGTTGATAAACTATCAGTTCCGACTGATCCAAAAGATATTAGTTAGCAGAAAAGATTTTAGGCATTATTGTAATGAATGAAAAAGAAAATCTTCTATCCCTGTCAATATCCGATTTCATACAGCGTTTAATAGTAGAAAAGATCAATAAGTTTTATTTTGTATTTGATGATAAAAAAAAGAAACTGATTGCATCTCACCAATCTCTCCAGCCGATCGCTGACTTTTTCTCGAAGGATAAAAGAGATTTTATTATACACGAAGGTTGGTTTTGTAAAATTTCCGATCAATTCAACATGCTGCTTGGTGCGTTTGTTCATAGAACAAACAGGGGACAGGCTGCTGGAGGGGTAAGATATTGGAACTATGATACAATAGAGGATTATTTTAGAGATGGTTTGCGGCTTGCAACAGGAATGACTTTTAAAAATGCTCTTGCGGGATTGTGGTGGGGCGGTGGTAAAGGCGTTATTGCTCATAACTCTCAGCATGATAAATCTGATCCGAAAATCAGAGAAAAGATTTACTCGGAATACGGAGCTTTTATGTCTTCACTAAATGGCTGTTACGTAACGGCAGAAGACGTGGGGACAAGTGTTGAAGATATGGCAAATGTCTTTTCAAATACCCGTTTTACAACTTGCATTCCGCTGGAGTTTGGAGGGAGCGGTAATCCTTCAGTGCCTACCGCGAAAGGTGTTATTTGTGGAATTGAAGCCGCACTTGATTTTTTACATATGGGAACTCTTGAAAATAAAACTATTGCTATTCAGGGTTTAGGTCATGTTGGTAAACCACTCGTTGAATTTTTGCTTGAGAAAAGAGTAAAAAAAATAGTAGGAACAGATATTAATCTGACTAACATTAAAAATCTTGAAAAGAATTTTGGTGGAAAAAATTTAGAATGTCGTTTAGTTGATAAAAATGATATCTCAATCTTTTCTGAAGAGTGCGATATATTTTCACCAAATGCTACTGGTGCAATTATAAATGAAGAAACGATTCCTCTTTTAAAGGCAAAAATAGTATGCGGTGCCGCAAACAATCAGCTTGAAGATACTCCAAGAGATGGTAAAATACTACTTGAAAAGGAAATAGCTTACGTGCCAGATTTTCTTACAAACCGAATGGGAATAGTAACATGTGCAAACGAACAATATGGCTATATTAATAACGATCCCTTAATTGAATCACATTTTAGTAATGAATTGGAGCACTCTATTTACAATCGTGCAATGCAAGTGTTAAATGAATCAAAAAATGAAAACAAACCAGCTTCTGAAATTGCGTTGCAGCTTGCAAATAAACTTTCAAAAGAAAACCATCCAATATTTGGGCATAGGGGTAAAGAGATTATTAAATCTTTAGTTGAGAATAAGTGGCATTTGCATTAGTTTGGATATGTAATAAAAAAGGCGAGCATTTTATACTCGCCTTTAAGTTTTTGTGAAGCAGAACTATTAATACATTCCGCCCATATCACCCATACCACCACCTGGCATTGGAGGCATCGGTGCTTCTTTTTCTTTCATTTCATAAACAACTGCTTCGGTTGTAACAAGGAGGGAGGCAACAGAAGCTGCATTTTCTAAAGCTGTTCTTGTAACTTTTGTAGGATCAATAACACCAGCTTTAATTAAGTTTTCGTACTTCTCACTTTGTGCATTAAATCCAAAATCATCTTTACCTTCTTTAACTTTTTGAAGAACAACGGAGCCTTCCAGACCGGCATTGTTTACAATCATCTTCAAAGGTTCCTCTAAAGCTTTCTGCACAATTTGAATACCGACTGTTTGGTCCTGATTATCTCCTTTGGCTTTATCTAAAGCTTCAACGGCTCTGACCAATGCAACGCCACCACCTGCAACTATTCCTTCCTCAACAGCAGCGCGAGTTGCATGCAAAGCATCTTCAACTCTGGCTTTTTTCTCTTTCATTTCAACTTCTGTTGAAGCACCAATTTTTAGTACTGCAACGCCGCCAGAAAGTTTTGCAAGCCTTTCCTGAAGTTTTTCTTGATCATAATCAGAAGTTGTTTTTTCAATCTGGGCTTTTATTTCATTTATTCTTTTCTTTATATCATCAGTTTTTCCAGCACCTTCAACAATTGTAGTATTGTCTTTGTCAATTACAACTTTCTTCGCTGTACCTAGATAAGATACTGTTGCGTTTTCAAGCTTGAAACCCTGCTCCTCTGATATAACTGTACCACCAGTGAGAACAGCAATATCTTCAAGCATAGCTTTTCTTCTGTCGCCAAAGCCGGGAGCTTTAACTGCAGCAACTTTTAAAGTGCCGCGAATTTTATTTACGACAAGAGTTGCGAGTGCTTCGCCTTCCAAATCTTCCGCAATAATAAGCATTGCTTTACCTTGTTGTGCAACTTTTTCAAGTATTGGTAGAAGATCTTTCATTGCAGAAATTTTCTTGTCGTGAATAAGTATCATAGGATCTTCAAGTGCAGTCTCCATCGATTCTGTATCGGTTACAAAATAGGGGGAGAGATATCCACGGTCAAACTGCATACCTTCAACTACTTCCAGTGAAGTTTCGGTTCCTTTTGCTTCTTCAACAGTAATGACACCATCTTTACCTACTTTTTCCATGGCATCTGAAATTAAATCACCTATAGATTTATCGTTATTTGCAGAGATAGAACCTACTTGTGCAATTTCATTTTTTCCTTCAACATCTCTGCTTACAGATTTTAAATTCTCCACAACTTTACGCACTGCAAGATCAATACCTCTCTTTAAATCCATTGGATTTGCACCTGCAGTAACGTTCCTTAAACCTTCTCTGTAAATAGCCTGTGCAAGTACAGTTGCGGTTGTTGTTCCATCTCCAGCAACGTCACTGGTTTTGGAAGCAACTTCACGTACCATTTGTGCGCCCATGTTTTCAACGTTGTCTTCAAGTTCAATTTCTTTTGCTACGGTAACACCATCTTTAGTTACTGTTGGTGCACCAAATTTTTTCTCTAAAATTACATTACGTCCTTTTGGACCGAGTGTGACTTTAACGGCATCAGCAAGTTTATCTACACCAGTCTTTAAACCGCTGCGTGCCTCACTGTCGAATTCAATTAATTTTGCCATAATTTATTTACCTTCTTTTTTTGTTATCAAATTCTTAATTACTTATGGAATGATTGCAAAAACATCGCTTTCGCGCATTATCAAATACTCTTCACCATCTATTGTTACTTCAGTTCCACTATATTTACCATAAAGCACTTTATCACCAACTTTTACTGTCAACTTTATAAGCTCGCCGTTATCAGCAACTTTGCCCGGTCCGGCTGCTACAATAGTTCCTTCCACTGGTTTTTCTTTAGCTGTATCCGGTAGAATTATGCCGCCTTTAGTTTTTTCTTCAGCTTCTGCGGCTTGCACTACAACCCTATCAGTAAGCGGATTTAGCTTTAATTTTGCCATGTTTGACTCCTTATTTTAATTATGTTAATTATTAGCACTCTAAAAAAGAGAGTGCTAAAATAATATTATTGTGCTATTTTGTCAAGTCCTAAAACCTTAGAAAAATTAAAAATTTCAACGTTTTTCATCGATTTGTTACTATATTTGCTTTTGTGTGATTTTAATCAAAGACAGAAATCTCTACTGAGGTACACTTGCAACTGCGTCATGAGCTGAAAAAATTAATCGGAATAATTAAAGAACTTGATAAAAAAGTTGTTACAATTTTTTTATCTGTAGCTGTGCTGCAAACTATTTCATACTACATTACATCCAGAAGATTTTTTAGGGTTAACCTTTTTAACTACCTGCAGTCTGATCCAGATGTTTTTTTAATTGAATATCTCTACTGGTTCATTAGTGACTTTATTACATTTTTTATTCTTGCTGTTTTAATCATAAAAATAATTCTAAAAGAACGATTAACTGATTATGGTTTAACCTGGGGTGAGCACAAAATTGGGCTATCAATATCAGCCATATTTTTGGTCGTGATGCTGCCTGTAATATGGTTTTTTTCTGCAACACCTGAGTTTGTTGAAAAATATCCTCACCTACTTTCTGCTAGATCTGACTGGGGTGAGTTTTCAATGTATGAGATTGGAATGCTCATTTATATGTTTAGCTGGGAATTTATCTGGCGAGGATTTATGCTATTCGGCTTAAAAGATAAATTTGGATATTATGCAGTGCTAATTCAAATGATTCCTTTTGTAATTTTGCATAACGGAAAACCATTTGCTGAAACTTTTGGTGCAATTGGGGGGGGAATTGCTTTGGGCATTTTAGCTTTCCGTACTAATTCATTTCTCTATGGTGTTATAACTCATATGGGAATAATGTTTTCAATTGATTTTATTTGCACATTAAGATTTCGAGCAAACGACTATGGCGTTGGAATAGATTCATTTTTAAATTTGATAACCAATATTTTTTAGGAGTTTAAAATGAGATTTGCATTAAATGTAGATCATGTTGCAACTTTAAGAAATGCAAGAGGCGAGGTTCAACCTGATCCGGTAACTGCAGCACTTTTGGCTGAACAGGCTGGTGTAGATGGTATTGTATTTCATTTGCGGGAAGATAGAAGACATATAAATGAAAGAGATGTACGGCTTCTTCGCGAGCTAGTAACTACCAAACTCGATTTCGAGATGGCTGCGGCTGAAGAGATAATTAAAATTGCGTGCGATGTGGGACCTGAATTGGCAACCCTTGTTCCAGAGAAAAGACAGGAGCTTACAACTGAAGGAGGATTAAATGTAATTGATAATCTTTCTTTAATCAGGGATACAATAAAAGAGTTACATAAAGCAAATATAGATGTTTCAATTTTTACTGAACCAGATATTGATCAGATCGATGTCTCTGCTGAAATAGAAGCAGATTTTATTGAAATTCACACAGGCGTTTTTGCAAATGCTGTTACCGAAGAAGAACAGTTTGATGAATTAGAAAAAATCAGAGGTGCCGCAAAGCATATAAAAAAATTAGGTCTTGGGGTGAATGCAGGACACGGATTAAATTACCAGAACATGAAAATCTTTAGAGAGCTGACTGATATTGATGAAGTAAGTATCGGTCACGCAGTTATTGCCAGAGCTGTTTTTGTTGGAATAACAGAAGCAGTAAATGAAATGTTCCGTGTTCTAAGAGACTGAACTAAATAATTAGGCCTCCTTAAAATGAGCCAAAGGTGTTTTACCGATCGGGTACACTTCAAATCCTATTTTAAATAAATTTTGATGATCGAGAATGTTTCGTCCGTCAAAAATGAATGCTGGCTTCTCCATCTCACTATAAATCTTTTCATAATCTAAATTTTTATAAACATCCCATTCGGTCATTACCGCTATTGCGTGAGAATCCTTCGCTGCTTTGTAAGGATCCTCCTCATATTCTATATCGCTGCCATAGCTTTGTAAATCTTTTTTAGCATTTTTTAAAGCTTTCGGATCAGAAATAACAACCTTTGCTCTTTCCTTCATTAATTTTTGAGTAACATATAATGCTGCTGTTTCGCGTGTATCGCTTGTATTGGCTTTAAATGCAAAACCAAAAAGTGCAATTCTTTTGTTAGCTATTGTATTAAACATTGCTTTGTTCATAATATTTACAAAACGTGAGTTCTGGTATTCATTAATTTTTACAACTGATTCCCAATAATCGGCAACTTCGTATAAACCAAAAGTTTCGCACAGGTAAACAAGATTTAGTATATCCTTTTTGAAACATGAACCACCAAAACCTATGCTGGCATTCAAAAATTTATCTCCGATCCTGGTATCCTTACCTATAGCATTTGCTACTTCTTCAACATCTGCATCTACTTTTTCGCATAAAGCAGAAATACTATTTATTGAGGAAATTCTTTGTGCCAAGAATGAATTTGCAACAAGTTTTGATAATTCTGAACTCATCAAGTTGCTCGTAATTAGATGTTCGCGATGAATCCAGTTTGCATAAATTTCTACAATTTCATTGCGTGCTTTTATTCCGCTTTCTGTTTCTTTTGAACCGATCAAAACTCTATCGGGATTTTCCAGATCTTTTATTGCAGTTCCCTCTGCAAGAAACTCAGGGTTAGAAACAACTTCAAAATTCAACCCTTTATCATTCAGGCTCAAAATTCTTTCCATTGCAATAGCTGTTTTAACAGGCAGAGTACTTCTTTCGACAATAATCTTATCCGATTCAGAAGCGCGAAGTATATCTCTTGCAGTCTTTTCCCAGTATTGTAAATCTGCACTTTTACCTGCACCTTCGCCAAATGTTTTAGTTGGAGTATTTACTGATATAAAAATAATATCAGATTCTTTAATTCCTTTATCTATATCTGTAGAGAAGAAAAGATTTTTTTCTCTAGCAGATTTTACAAGCTCAAGTAGGCCTGGTTCATAAATTGGCAGATCATCCGTTTTCCACGCATCAATTTTTTCCTTAACAACATCAACAACAGTTACTTTGTACTGCGGGCATTTATGAGCAATCATTGCCATTGTGGGACCACCAACGTATCCGGCGCCAATACACAACAAATTCTTTTCAAACTTTTTATCTGCCATTTTATAAATCTCCGTTAATACTTCTGCTTTTGTTAATAAAAAATATTGAGAAGAGCAATAACAAATGTAAACATTAGATTTGAATACTAAAAAAGCCGGATGTATTACCCGGCTTTTATTTGAAATATATAGAAATAAAGATTATTGTCTAATCATTTCCACTTCCATTGATTTGAATTCCTCACCATCAAAATCCATATACATTTCAACAATTTGACGATCGTCATCAATTTTTATATACACTTGTTTGAATGTCATCTCTCTTTCTGTCATTGGGTCAACCATAAAGCCGTTCATGATAATTGAATTACTATCTTCATCATATTTCCCTTTTGCAACTGCAGTACCTGTACCCATATTATCAATCCAGACAGATGTAAATTCTTGAGTTGCGTTATCATAGCCCAAAAGGTTAATTCCTTCCATCGGCATTCCCATCACTTCGCTGCTATGAGAAGATTTCTGATATCTGCCACCCAATATCATTTCAAATGTTGCAGATCCTTCTGATTGCATTGGTTCGTCAGAAGATGGATCCATCCACCATTTTGAAACAGTCTTCCACTCACCAACTGAATTTGCCAACATTTCGTGTGTGGACCCTGGCGTCATGTATTCCATCCACTTATTCATCTGTTCATTTTGGCTCATTTCATCTTGAGCTAAAGTGAGACTGGAGAATAGTAAAGCTGCAAAGTATATGATAAAAAAGTATTTTAGCATTTAACCTCCCAGATTTTTTGTAATACTTGAATACTAATAATAATATATGAAATATATAATGAAAATTAATTAACTAGAAATTGATATTATACTATTTAATACATTTTCATTCCTGAAATCAAATCCTAAAATGCAAAATTAACCCTCAATCCCAACAAGGAATACTTATTATTAATTCCACCAGTATCCCAAATATGCTGAAAGTGAGCTGAAATGCTTATCCAATTATTAATTTGTTGCTTGATATAAAGTTCGGTCAATTTTTCATTTAACTGTTGAGCATCGAATGGTTTAGTGGAATTAAAAGCGATTCCAATTACAGAGGGCTCACTAAAAATATTCTCTTTAAACTGAGAACCGAAGCTCCAGGAATTTTTAATGCTAAACCATTCTGCAAGAGTATTTTCATTATTTCCAAATCTTCCGAAAACAGTAAACCTGGCTGCTATTGTCTGACTCATACTAATACCAAAACCATATCTGTTGTTGGCAAAGGGATGAGTATAACCATAAAGATGAAATTCCGCTTCATAATCAGAAAACGAAAATAGCTTAAAACCAAATCCACCAATTTTATAAATATCACTAAAAATATTGTTACCCTCGTTCTCCGCTTTAGACATTGAGAACTGGATGTAAAATCTTTCAAGAATTGTAGTGCGAATTCTTAAACCGGGAGAATTAGCAGGAACCGCAAAAGCTGTATTATTAATAAACGCACCAGATATAAATTGTGAGTTTTCATCATTAGCAATTGCGTTATTATCGAAATAGTTTGTTAAATCTATTTTACCGACGGTTACTGTAAATATATTATCTAAAAAAAGAAACTCCGTCCAAGCTTCATTGACAACGATTCTGTCAAAACCATCTCTGCTTTGTGTTGAACCAGCATCTCCGTTCAGAGAGGATATGGTCTCAGCAAAATCATCGGGTCCATTTCCTCCAATTGCTTCGAGATCAACAAATAAAATAATGTTGTTCTCAAAACTTGTAGTTGCAAAGAGATTTACAGAACCATTAGCCGTTGAAAATTTATCTTCCTTTTGCAGATTTCCTTGAATAATTGCATTGGCCTGACCATTAAAAAATAATTGTCCCGGACGGCTGGATATATAATTTAATAAGGCATCCAATTGCTTTCTCCTTGACCTTTGATCTTCGGGAATTAAAGAGGTATCTATTTTAGTTTCGAGAGTTATCAATAGCGAATCAACCGGATCGGCCTCGGTATGTTTTGAATTTATTCGATTAACTTTGTTGTTAAGTGAATCAATGACGTTTTTTAGCGAATCAATTTCTTTGTTGATAGTATTAAGTTTATTGGCAGTTAATGAATCTATTGATTGGCAAAAAGTGCTATCAACGATAATAAAAAGACAGAACAATATTGTACAGTAAATTAAAGCCATTAACATAAAGGTATTTGTTGTTGGCAATTTATAAATTACTTAATTAAAAAAATATCTTGCACCAATTGCAGCATTAATCTTAAAATCGGTTTTTGGGGCAAGATCTAAAATAGGAACAACTTCTAAAAATATGTCTAAAGGAGCACTATTAAAAATATAAGCTAACCCAAGCGGTACTCTTACACCAATTCGGGACTTATTAGCAGTTTTAATTCTGCCCCCAATACCGTAGTAAAACGGTACCTTTGCATCGGAGATTCTAATTAGATTAAAGTTGTGAAAAATGTAATCGACATGAATGTGAAATGCCCCTTCATCAACAAATGACCATGCTAAAGCAGCATCAAAAGCTGTGGTGCTGCTCGTCCAGTATTTAAGGCTAACCCCCGTTGGTTCCCCGACAATTATTCCAACGCCAACCTTTTTATTTTGAGCAAAAGTTGAAACAGAAACTAATGCAACTATAAATAACGCAACTAATAATGATATTTTTTTCAATTATGTCTCCTTAATATTCAGAATTAATGTAATTATTGGAAGGCAAAGTTATTAATAGATGGTAAAAATAAAAAACCTTAGTTTTTTGCCCCCGCCTGTCTTAAGATTTTTACTATTTCATCGTTGCCTTCCAGTTTTGCAAGAAACGTTGGAGTTGAACCTTCAGCAGTTGCTTTGTTAATATTCGCTTCATGAGTAATAAGATATTTTACAAGCTCAGCGTCTCCCTCCATAGCTGCATAGTGAATTGCTGACCAACCTGCTGCATGATTCCCAGTGAGAGTTGCATTTATGTCTGCACCGTTTTCAAGTAGTAAATTGCACATGGCAATTGGTATTTTTCCTGATAGCACTCCAAAAATAGACTGAATAAATGGTGTCATTCCATCATTTGATTGCGCATTTACATCAGCACCTTGTGCTACTAATAATTTAGCACTTTCAAGTGAGTTGCTTGCAGCCCAGATTAGTGGGGTTTTGCCGTTTTTGTCACTTGCATTTACATCTGCGCCATTTAAAATTAAATATTCCACGATATCATCGTAACCAAAATAACTGCTTGCAAGCATTAATACTGTTGAGCCTGTAGAAAGCTGTTTAACATCAATATCTATTCCCTGGATTAATAAATTTTGGATTCCTTCTGTATTCTTCTCAATTACTTTATCCGCTATTAACTCAAATTGCTGCGAGAAAGCAAATGGCGAAAAGAATACACCAATACATACTAGATTTATAATTTTTTTCATAATAATTCCAAACTTAAAGTTTCACTTTTCATCAAAACTAACTGATTGAAAAAAAAGAATCAACCAAATTACGATATTAGAGTATATTTCAAGTTGCATATTGTATTCTCATAAAATAATGCCATATTTGTGCCTCATTTTTAAAAGAATATTACGTTAACAATTGAACCAAATTAGAAACATAGCAATAATCGCACATGTAGATCACGGTAAAACTACGTTAGTAGATCAACTTCTCAAACAGAGTAAAGTTTTCAGGCAAAACCAAACTGTTCAGGAAAGATTTCTAGATTCTAATGATCTTGAAAGGGAAAGGGGAATTACGATTCTCTCAAAAAATATAAGCATTCCTTACAACGGTTTTAAGATTAATATTATTGATACACCAGGACATGCTGATTTTGGTGGCGAAGTTGAGAGAGTTCTTAAAATGGCTGATGGTGTTTTACTTCTTGTTGATTCGTTTGAAGGACCAATGCCACAAACAAGGTTCGTGCTCGAAAAAGCTCTTCATCTTCACTTAAAACCCATTGTAATAATTAATAAAATTGATAGACCGGATAACAGACCCGCAGAAGTTTTGGATGAAATTTACGATTTGTTTATTGATCTAAATGCTGATGAAACCCAGCTTGAGTTTCCCGTAATTTATGCAAGCGGCAGGGATGGCTGGGCTGTAAATGATATGAAAGGTGAAAGAAAAGATTTGGTTCCACTACTTGATACTATTATACAAAAAATTCCTGCTCCAATAGTTGAAGAAGGTTCAACTCAAATGCAGGTTACTACACTTGATTACAATGACTATGTTGGAAGGATCGGCATCGGAAGAGTTTTTCGAGATACTCTAAATAAAAATGCATCTTTGAGTATTATTAAGAGAGATGGAAAAGTACACCCAATTAGTATTAAGCAGGTTTTTATCTTTAAAGGACTTGAACGTACAGAGGTTGAGGAAGTAGCTCACGGTGATATTTGTGCACTCGTTGGTGTTGAAGATATTGATATTGGAGATACGATTGCAGATAGTGATAATCCGGAACCGCTGCCAATAATTTCAATTGATGAACCAACCATCAGCTTAAATTTTACCGTTAACACTTCACCTTTTTATGGCAAAGAAGGAAAATACGTTACTTCACGCCATCTTAGGGACAGACTATATGAAGAACTTCAGCATAATGTTGCGATGCGTATTGAAGAAACCGGATCACCGGATACTTACAAAGTTTCCGGAAGAGGAATATTGCATCTTTCAATTTTTATGGAAAATATGAGACGCGAAGGTTATGAGTTTGCAGTTGGTCCTCCAAAGGTAATATATAAGGAAATTCAGAGTAAAAAAGCTGAACCTATTGAACTACTTGTTGTCGATGTTCCAAATGATTATACCGGAAAGGTCATTGAACTTGTTGGACAAAGAAAAGGTGAGATGGTAAAAATGGAACAAAAGGGAAGTCTAACTACGCTTGAATTTCACATTCCTTCACGTGGAATAATGGGACTAAGAAATAGAATTTTAACCGTTACTTCAGGTGAAGGAATTATGCATCATCGCTTTTATCAATATGAATACTTTAAAGGCTCGATAGTGCAGCGCCAAAACGGTGTGTTGGTCTCTATGCACGATGGTGCTTCAACTGCTTATGCAATTGATTCTCTGCAGGATAGAGGTAAGTTTTTTATTGAACCCGGAGATATCGTTTATCGCGGACAGATTGTTGGTGAGTACAATAAAGATAACGACATTGAAGTTCATGTGCAGCGTGGGAAAAAGTTAACAAATATGAGAGCTTCCGGCGCAGATAAAGCAATTCAAATTGCACCGGCTTTCAATTTTACCCTGGAAGAAGCACTTGAGTACATAAAAGATGATGAGCTCGTTGAAATTACCCCCAAATCAATCAGGATGAGAAAGCTTTATCTCGATCCGAATGAACGGAAAAGACAGAACTCAAAGAAATTATAACTTTTACTTCCGATAAAATTTCAAATATTGTCTTTCATTAAACTTCTTTTAATTATTTCTCCTCCACTCGGGAAATCTTCCTGGTGTGTATGGAGCACCTGATTTTTCTAATTCATCTTCAACTTGTTTTATATCATCATCAATTAATTTTAATGAATTTAAAATTTCACCAAATTTACCTGCAGCATCATCATAAGATTTAATAAATGTAGTAGTTGGTGCTGCAGTTGTACTCCATAGAGCACCTGTTATTAAATTTACTCTATCTTTCACGGAAGATGGTACCGCGCCTTCATACCTTCTGCGCAAGTTATCGCCGTTAAGTTTTTTGTTTAGTTCTTTTATATCTAGCTCAATTGCTAAAATGTTTTCAAATACATTTGCTTCAACGTTTGCACCATCCATTATAGCTTTTTTGAGATATGCTAACTTATCCACTAATTCTTTTCTGTATGCATCAGCTCCAGTAACAGCTCTTGTCAGCTCCGCAACTTTTTTGTTAAATGCATCTAAAGCAGATTTATCTTCTGAAGGCAGAGTAGTGTTGTTTAAGGTTAAACAGTTGAATTCCTTAGCCTGCACAAGTTCGGTGAATGTTCCGTCTTTAAATTTTGAAAGAGAGACAAAATATTTTCCTGGTACAACCATATACCCTTTGTCGGCTTCAACCCAGGGTACTGAATCATCGAATGGCTCAAGGGAGATGGGTGTAAAAGATGTGTAACGGAAATCCCAAACTATTCTATTAACTCCTTTTTTCCCTTCGGTTTTTAGCTTGCGGATTACGTTTCCCTGCTCATCCGTGACTGTAAATAGCAAATATGCGTCCTGTTCATTCATTTCACTTTCTAGTCTATCGTAGCTTGGATATTTAATATCATCACCACTTTTCTGCTTTTCTTTTTCTTCTTCGCGTCTAATTTCTTTTAATGTTTTGAAGCCTTCTTTTAAATAGTATGTAAAAACTGCACCCACTTCAGGATTTGGAGCTGAATAAAAACTTGCACCCTGAAATGCTGTTCCCTTAAAACCAAAAGGATGAGATTCGATAAACATTAGAGCATCTTTTATCGGAAAGATTTCTGCTTCTTTCTTTAATGTTTCTTCATTTAAATAACGAAGGGGAGTATAATCATCTAGAATATAAACTCCTCTTCCAAATGTGGACACAACAAGATCATTTTCTCTCTGCTGAATTTCTAAATCCATTACTGAATGCGCGGGCATTCCGCTTTTTAAAGGAAGCCATTCATCACCTCCATTATTTGTAAAGTATACTCCAAATTGCGTTCCAATAAAAAGTAAATTTTTATCAACGTGATCTTCCTGAATTGAATACGTGCTTCCTTTTTCGGGTAAATTGCTGTTGATTGAAAACCATGTTGTACCGCCGTTTGTTGTTTTATAAAGATAAGGTCTGTAATCTCCACCCACAAAATTATGGCATACAGCGTAGGCAACGAGCTTGTCGAAATTAGATGCGATTAAGTGATGAATTCTTGCATATTCGGGCAAGCCAGGAGTTGAACCTCTGCTCCAATTTGTTCCACCATCGGTTGTAAAATGAATTAAGCCATCACCCGAACCCACTAATAAAACATTCTTGTCGAGCGGTGATTCTGCTATAGTTACAATCTGTGCCATTGAACCTTTGCGGGCAAGTTGATCTATGCTCCAACTTTGTCCCATTAGCCTCTGCATTTCTTTTGGAACCCCGCGTGTTAAATCAGGACTAATTTCAATCCAAGTGCTGCCCATATCGTCACTCTTTAAAAGTTTGTTCCCACCGAAGTATAATCTTTTATTATCGTGTTTTGATAGTAGAAATCCTGCATCCCAATCAAAACGGTAAGCAGTATCTGCAAAATCCTGCGGCTGAATAAAAAGATTTTCCCCACTTCTTTTATCAAAACGAACAAGTCCACCAAACTGCGATTGGGAATAAATGATATTTGGATCAGTCCAATCGACCTGTGTTTCAAACCCATCCCCCGAATTTGTAAATAGCCAATCCTGGTTTAATATCCCTGCAGAACTTATTGTACGCGAAGGACCGCCAAGACTGTTATTATCCTGCGTTCCGATGTAGACATTGTAAAAAGGTTCATCGTTATCAGTTGTTACTTTATAGATTTCTGTGATAGGAATGTTAGCTTTAAAATCCCAGTGTTTTGCCATATCGTAAGTTTCATAAACTCCGCCGTCGCATCCGGCAATCAGATGATTATTATCATTCGGATCAATCCACAGTGCATGGTTATCAACGTGCTTTAAATTATCTCCAAGATTACTCCATGTTTTTCCTCCATCTTTTGTAACCTGAATAAAAACATCATCGCTGTAAACACGGTTAACATCTTTTGTATCACAGTAGAGCTTTTGAAAATAAAAAGCATAAGATGAAATGTAACTATTCTGCTTAGTCCAGCTTGCACCACGATCTGTGCTCCTATAAATTCCTTTATCATCGGTAGTTGCTTCAACAATTGCATAAAGATAATCCGGATTAACTGGAGAGATTGCCATTCCAATTCTTCCAACATCTTCCGATGGCAAACCGCTTTTAAGTTTTTCCCAGTTTTCACCGCCATCAAGTGTTCTGTAAATTCCACTTTCAGGTCCTCCGTAAACTCCTGTATATAAATTTCTCATCCTTTGATGTGCAGTAGCATATAAAATATTTGAGTAGCGCGGATCCATGTGAACTTCGTAACAGCCTGTATATTCACTTATCTCTAGAACCTGCTCCCAGGTTTTTCCGCCGTCAGTTGTTTTGAAAATTCCCCTATCACCTCCAGATTTTCTGGATGAACCATAAGCTGCAATGTAAACTATGTTCGAATTGTTGTAATCAATTGCAATTCCACCTATGTGATCGGAAGCGCTGATACCCATATTCTTCCAGCTTTTCCCACCGTCCTCACTTTTGTAAATACCATCACCGTAAATAACATTATTCTGATTTTTATTCTCACCTGTTCCAACCCAAACTACATTAGGATTTGTAGGATCTATTTCAACTGAACCTATGGCATAGGATTTATTTCCATCAAATACAGGAGAAAAAGTTATACCACGGTTTGTGGTTTTCCACAATGAACCATGCCCCGATGCAACAAAATATTCACTGTGATTAAATGGATTAACAGCTATATCTATTGTTCTTCCACCCGTAATGGCAGGACCAATACTTCTGAATGATAATCCCGAAAGTGAAATATTTTTTAGTGAATCAGGATCTGAATTATTTTGTGCACTTGCAATTATGGTGAAGATTAAAAGTAAAATGAAGGTTATGGTGAACTTTTTCATAGTGGAACTCTTTGGTTTATTTAAGGAATGGATTCTTGAGTAGTTTTGATAATCATTTGATAAACTGGAATAAAAACTACAACAAATTACATCATAGTTTTTATTAATTCCAAGATTTTTTGATCAACGGTGGGCTATTTATTACTTAAATCTGTCACGCCACTTTAGAACTTCCGCTGGCATAATTTTACCAGTTTCTTCACTAAAATTGAAATTACCATCCGGCCAGATTTTGTTATACATATCGGGGGAGTTACTTTGCAACCAATTCGCAAATGCTGCAACACTATCTGCATATGCCTTAAACTCAGTTGGAGGTTTAGTTGATGTTATCAAATGAATTAAACCGTTCTTCACGACAAATCTTGGAAAATGATGAAGTTCCGGAACACCTAGTGCAGAAATAACATTATTAGTTTCTAATAAATGAAAATCAACAGTATCTCCATTAACATAAATATTCGTATGAATTAATTTAGTATTGGCACCTTTATCAAATTCTAATGGTGCAATCGCTTCTTCTTTTCCTTTAAATGTTAATGGACCAAAATACCAGACTATACTATCCGCATACATATCTTTAACTTTTTCTATATTGTGTTCATTAGCCGCTTTGATGTAACTATCTAAAACCTTTTCAGGATCCGAAGGTGGATTCGCACAGCCCAACAGAAAAACAATAATTATAAATACTTTAAATCGATACTTCATTTTATACTCTTCAAATTTTTTATAATAGTATAAATTTTCAAATTATTAGGATGAGAATCAATTAAAATCTTGTACGAAAGGAGGTTGAAGTGACATATCAAATTCCGGAACGATCCCGCAAATCGGGATCGTCCGGAATGAGAATTTGATGAGAAGTGATTTATTTGATGATCTTCTTTTCTTTTAGAACACTATGTATGGTGTTTTGTCCTATTTCCTGCAGATCATATTTAACACGTGTATACGGTTTGTTAATTTTAATATATCTGCTGAGATCAATCGGGGTTCCAATTACAACAGAATCACATTTTGTTCTGTTGATTGTTGTTTCCAGATCTTTCATTTGTGCGGCTCCATAGCCCATTGCTGGCAGTAAAATTCCAATATCTGGATATTTTGTAAAAGTATCAGTAATTGTTTTTACAGTATAAGGTCTCGGATCAACAATTTCTTTTGCACCGAGTTTTTGAGCTGCTATTGTTCCCGCGCCATATTGCATTTCACCATGTGTAAGTGTTGGACCATCTTCTACAACAAGCACTTTTTTATTTTTAATCACAGAAGGCTTATCCACAGTAATTGGTGAAGCTGCTTCAATTATAGTTGCATTGGGATTTAAGAGTTTTGTGTTTTCAATAACTTCCAAAATATCATCAGCATTTGCAGAATCGACTTTATTTATTATTGCAGCATCAGCCATTCTTAAGGAAGTGTTTCCCGGATAATAGTAAAGTTCGTGTCCCGGTCTATGGGGATCAACAACTGTAAATGTAACATCAGCTTTATAGAATGAGAAATCATTGTTGCCGCCGTCCCACAAAATAACATCAGCTTCTTTTTCCGCTTCTCGGAGAATTGCTTCATAATCTACACCTGCATAAATCACTCCGCCTCGTGCAATGTGCGGTTCGTACTCTTCAATCTCTTCAATTGTACAATCATGTTTTTTCAGATCTTCATAAGTTGCAAATCGTTGAACTTTTTGTTTAACAAGATTTCCGTAAGGCATCGGATGACGAATTGCTACTACTTTTAAACCTGCTTCAGTTAAAACTTCAACCACTTTTCTAGAGGTTTGAGATTTTCCTGAGCCAGTTCTAACTGCAATAACAGCTACAACAGGTTTTTTGCTTTTTATTTGTGTCTCTTCCGCACCTAACAATCTGAATGAGACCCCTGCAGCATTTACCTGTGAAGCTTTATCCATTACATACTCAAATGGAACATCTGAATAAGAGAATACAACCTCGTCAACTGCCAATTTGTCTATTAATTTTAGAAGATCTTTTTCTTCATATATTTTTATTCCTTTTGGATAAAGTTTTCCCGAAAGTTGTTTTGGATAAACTCTTCCATCTATATTAGGAATTTGTGTTGCGGTAAATGCAACAACATTATACGATCTGTTTTTTCTGAAAAAAACGTTAAAGTTATGGAAGTCGCGACCAGCCGCACCCATTATCAGAACATTCTTACGAGCCATAAAATACTCCTTTGGTTATTTTTTTAGTTGAATAATTTCTTAAAAATCATCGTCAAATTTAATCTTTTTGGCGGAGAAAAGTCGAATATAGAGGTAAGAATTAATTAAAAAATCTTCGTAAATATTTATCAAAAAATTATTGCTCCTATTTTACTTAAACTAACTTTTTGCAATTTACTTTTTACAACACAAGTAGAAAATGATTTAGAATAACAGGTTTATTTTGGCACAATTGTTTCACAATTTTCGAAAGTAAACTAGAATAAAATTCGATATTTTAATAAATATAATTTAGTTAATTATTACATCCAGAGGGAAAAATGAAAACTGTTGGTCCAATATTTACTCTACTCTTTCTTTTGACTTCAAATTTAGTTGCCCAGGATTTAGATTTTTTTGATCAATACTTTGTAGATCAAACGATGCGGATTGATTACTATCACATTGGCGATGCGAATGAAGAATACATTACTCTAGATCAAGTATACAAATATGGAATTTGGGCGGGCAGCAGAGTACGACTATTTGATGAATTAAATCTTGGTAGATATTGTGTAAATATTTATGATGCTGAATCAAATCTGCTTCTTTATTCAAAAGGATTTGACAGTTATTTTGGAGAATATAAAACCAGTGATAATGGATTGGATGGCATACAAAAAACGTTTCATGAAACTATATTGATTCCATATCCAAAGAATAAAATTATTTTCTCATTTGAAAAAAGAGATAACCTTCAAGAACTTTTTGAAATTTATAGAATGGAAATTGATCCTGATGATGTAATGATTATTCGGGATGAAATAAAAGATAGACAGGTTAAAGTATATGATTCTGAAATGAACGGGGATCCGCACACCAGAGTTGATATTGCTGTAATTGGGGAAGGTTATACTCTTGATGAGAAAGATAAATTTGAAAAAGATTTAAGATACTTTACAAAAGTTTTCTTTAGTCAAGCACCCTACAGATTATTTGCAGGAAATTTTAATATTTATGGTATTTACAAACCTTCACAAGACAGCGGAATTGATGAGCCCCGTGCCGGCTTGTATAAGAATACGGTTCTAGGTTGCACATTTAATACGATGGGTTCTGAGCGCTACATTCTCACAGAAAACAATAAAGAGCTAAGCGATCTAGCAGCACATGCTCCCTGCGATGCAATTTACATAATGATAAACCATTCTCGATATGGTGGTGGAGGAATTTATAATCTTTATTGTACGTTTACTACAGATAATCAATTTAAAGACTACTTATTTCTTCACGAATTTGGACATTCTTTTGCTGGATTAGCAGATGAATATTACACATCCGATGTACAGTATACTGATTTTTACCCTTTGGGAATTGAACCTTTGGAGCCGAATATCACTGCCTTAGTAAATCCGCAAGATGTAAAGTGGAAAGAATATCTTTCATCCGGAGTTGATGTTCCAACACCATGGAAAAAAGCTCCATATGATTCGATGGATTTTAAATGGCAAGCTGAACGAAGACAAATAAATAATAAAATTGCTGAACTAAAAAAGAAAAAAGCTTCGATTGATGTGATTCGATTAGCTGAAAACGAATATGCAGAAAAAGACAGATTACACTCCATAAAAGTAGATGAGTACTTAATGAAAAGCAGGTTCTTTGGCAAAGTTGGCGTGTTTGAAGGCGCAGGCTATGTAGCGAAAGGAATGTACAGACCAATGCTGGATTGTATAATGTTTTCCAAAGGAGATAAACCATTTTGTAGAGTATGTCAGTCACATTTAGTAAAAGTTATTGAGCAGTACAGCGAGTGAGATAAATTAGAAATTGTTTTATTTCGTTTTAATTAAACTAATGATTGAATAACTTATCCATAGTGGATAAAAATTTTTACGTAAATCTTTTAACAAAAATCTCTTACCGAACTGCCGGTTATTTCGAACGGCTGAAACTCACCGAACACACATTCATGATAATTGCCGCAATCATAATAGGATTGCTTGCTGGTTTTGCTGCAATTGGGATAAGATTTTTAATACAAGAAATATCTTATCTCTGCTTTCAGGGTGATGGTAATCTACTTCAAAATATAATGAACACACCATGGTATTGGGTTTTAATAATTCCCACTGTTGGTGGATTGATTGTAGGTCCAATCATATATTTCTTAGCACCTGAGGCAAAAGGGCATGGTGTCCCTGAAGTCATGCAATCAATTTTGTTAAAAGGTGGAAATATTAGACCACGTGTTGCATTTATTAAAGCCATTGCATCTTCAATTACAATAGGAACAGGTGGTTCTGTCGGAAGAGAGGGACCGATTATTCAAATTGGATCCAGTCTTGGATCGATGGTAGGACAATTTCTCCGTGTCCCGAGTAAGAGAATGAAAACGCTTGTGGGTTGTGGAGCTGCAGCAGGAATAGCTGCTGCATTTAATGCTCCTATTGCAGGAGCACTTTTTGCAGTTGAAATAATACTGATGGATTTTGCAATCGCACAATTCTCTCCAATTGTTATTGCTTCTGTAATTGCCACAGTAGTTTCCCACACATTCGAAGGAAAATTTGCTGCGTTTATTGTTCCAAGTTATGAACTCGTTTCACCACAGGAAATAGGGTTTTACTTTATTCTCGGCGCTCTTGCTGGAATAGCATCATACTTGTTTATTAAGTCACTCTACTATTCTGAAGATGTATTTGACAACAAATTAAAGTTCCCCGAATATCTTAAACCAGCTTTGGGTGGTATTCAAGTAGGATTGATTGCGTTGATTTTCCCGCAAATTATGGGTGTTGGATACGATACCATCAACGATGCTCTTTATGGAAATATGTTTTGGTATCTCGCACTTGCTTTAGTTTTTATTAAAATTCTCGCTACTTCAATTACGCTTGGATCCGGAGGCTCAGGTGGTATTTTTGCGCCCTCACTTTTTATGGGTGCAATGCTTGGTTTCTTTTTTGGGCATGCAGTGCATACAATTTTTCCTGAGGTTACGGCTACACCCGGAGCATATGCTTTAGTTGCAATGGGTGGGCTTGTTGCAGGAACTACGAGAGCTCCTATTACCGCTATTATCATTGTTTTTGAATTAACAAACGACTACAGCATTATACTTCCATTAATGGTAACATGCATTATAAGTACAATTCTTTCTGCCAAACTATCGAGAGAATCAATCTATACTTTAAAACTTCTTCTAAGGAACATTGGTATAAAAGAAGGTATGGAAGTAAACATAATGGAATCGCTTTATGTAAAAGATGTTTATAGAAAAGATGTTGAAGTGATAAAAGACTCGGAAAATTTTAATCAGATTGTAAATAAAATTTTAAAAGGAAGATCAGCGGAATACCCTGTTGTCGACAAATTTAAAAATGTGATAGGAATAATTTCTATTTATGATATAAAGGCTTTCTTTCTTGAAAAAGATCAACTTAAAAATTTGCTGATTGCAAATGATATTGCAAACACAAATTTTGAATCACTCCCTGCTGAAACAAGCTGCCAGACTGCGCTTGATATTATGAGTCGTTATAATTTAGAAGGTTTGCCTGTAGTTAATTCTGAAAACGGGAAAAAGCTTATTGGTTACATCTGGAGGAAAGATATTCAGGATGCGTATCAAAAAGAAATTGAGCGAATGGAAATCGCATCGAATCTTGCAAGCAGCATAAGTATGAAAGAGGACCAAAAGCATCTGCATTTTATGGAAGGATATTCTATTGTTGAAATATCTCCGCCAAAATCTTTTATAGGCAAATCAATTCGTGAGCTGGATATTCGCATGAAATATGGTGTTGATGTTCTTTCCATTAAAGTAGGTAAAAAAAGTGATGTGAAAGTAAAAGCGATTCCAAATCCGAATCATATTTTTTCCGAAGATGAAACCATAATTGTAGCAGGAGAGATTAGTAGTATTAATGTGCTTAGAAATTTGGAGTGAAAAACAAAAAATCATTTAAACAGATATATAAACTGAATGAAAACAAAATTAGATATAGCCAGAAACTGGCTGCCTCGTTATACAGGGACAAAAATAGACGAGTTCGGCGATTATATGTTGCTCACAAACTTTCACGATTATGTTGAACGTTTTGCAGAAAAATGCAAATGTGATATTAGAGGTGTTGGTTATCCAATGCAGACTGCTACGAACTCGGCTGGATTAACAATTGTTAACTTCGGAATTGGCTCCGCAAACGCTGCAACAATAATGGATCTGTTAGCAGCACGTAGACCGAAAGGTGTTTTATTCTTAGGTAAGTGCGGCGGCTTGAAACGTTCAACGGAGCTTGGACATTTCATTTTACCAACAGCGGCAATTCGAGGAGAGGGAACAAGCAACGATTACAAAGCTCCCGAAGTGCCGGCACTTCCATCATTTAAACTACACAAGTTTGTTTCAAATAGAATTGTTAAAAGAAAACTTGAATACCGAACTGGAGTTGTCTACACAACTAATCGCCGAGTATGGGAATGGGATTTTAAATTCAAAAAATATTTGAAGACGCTTTCGACAATTGCCATTGATATGGAAACTGCAACTCTTTTTATTGTGGGATTGGTAAATGCGATTCCGCGTGGTGCACTCTTATTAGTGTCCGATAAACCCATGATTCCGGAAGGAGTAAAAACTGCTCGTTCGGATAGCGTTATAACCTCAAAATATGCTAAAATACATTTAGAAATTGGTATGGATGCAATGACCAAGATTGGTGAAAAAGGAGAGCAGATAAAGCATTTTACGTATTAGTAAAGAAAAAGTAGTTAACGGGATTCTTTTCGTTTTTTCTTTATATACCTATCAAGAAACCAGCAGAAGCAAAGCCATATTAAACCTAAAGACCATCCGGCTAGTACTTCCGTTACAGTGTGAGTTCCAGGTAAAAATCTGCTACAACCAATCAATACTACAAGTATTGAACCGGCAATGATAGTAAACCTTTTTGTTTTAATTGTATGCTGAGCGCGTGTAATATAAACTGCGAGAGTTATATAAAAAATAGTACTCATTGTAGTATGGCCACTTGGATAAGTAGAAAATGTGGTTAAGATAAAATCAGTTGGTTCGTAAGGAAGTTCTTCTGCGAATAAAATCTTGAAAACCATCATAATTGCTGCACCTCCAAAGAAAATAAAAATAAACTTCCATAATCTTCTAAGTTTTTTTCTTATTAAAAAGTAGCTTATAACTATGAGTGTGACGACAAAAAGGACAATTTTACTGCCAAGAGCTGCAATATCTATATTTACCCATACATACCAATCTGGTCCGTAAGTGGTTGACCATTTATTTGTGAAACCTAGATTGTTCTCAAGAAAAACGGTAACCATTTCTGAAATTCCATTAGTAAAACCGATTATGGTCAGAAAAAAAATGAATAGACTACTAAACAGGATTATGAACGCCC
>JABDPB010000015.1 GCA_013042995.1 Ignavibacteriaceae bacterium
CTTTTATTGCACCAGTGCTTGGCGCAATTGCAGATTACGGTGCGGGTAAAAAGCGTTTTTTAGTATTCTTTACTCTTCTCTGTGTTTTTGGAACTGCATCACTCTATTTTGTTGGACCCGGAGAAATATTTTGGGGAATATTTTTATTTGTTCTGGCAAATATAGGTTTTGAAGCCGGTTTAGTTTTTTATGATGCATTCCTGCCTGAATTAACAGCATCTAAAAATTTTGGCAGGGTTAGCGGCTACGGTTTTGGAATGGGTTACTTAGGTTCGCTTGCTACGCTTGGAATCGTCTATCCTTTTATCCAATCTGAAATGATAAAAGAAACATTTCCGATAGCAGCGTTATTTTTTCTATTCTTTTCGCTACCATTGTTTTTCTTTCTAAAGGAAAAAAGAACAAAAGTTAGTAGAACTGAATCATTTGTTACTATTGGTTTTCATCGGGTTTGGTCTACAATCACACATCTAAAAAATTACAGAAACCTTTTAACGTTTTTAATAGCTTATTTCTTTTACATAGAAGGTGTTAATACTGTAATATTTTTCTCAGGAAACTATGCAAGCACTACTTTAGGATTTTCAGATACTGATCTGCTAATTTTCTTCATAACAGTGCAGACTACTGCAATATTAGGCTCAATAATTTTAGGTGTTTTGGCAGATAAGATCGGACAGAAAAGAACAATTGTAATTACTCTTTTTATGTGGCTGATTACTGTTGTAATGGCATTTTTTACTACAGACCAGTTTACTTTTTACATTGTTGGTTTTATTGCAGGAGCTGCTATGGGTTCTTGCCAGTCTGTTAGCCGGAGCTTAATGTCCAGGTTAATTCCACCGGATAGAAAAACTGAGTTCTTTGGTTTTTATTCATTCTTTGGAAAAAGCTCTGCTATAATAGGACCTTTAACATTTGGTTTTGTAAGCTATTTAACTGGCAGCCAGAGAATTGCAATTATTTCAATTGCGTTTTTCTTTATTGTGGGATTGATAATACTAACTAAAGTAAAAGATCCGCAGATTGCTTCCACTCAATAATTGCCTTTCTCCAATTGAACATAACACAGAATTAGGTTAAGTTTAAACCAAACTCGTTGATTACATGGAAGGATGAGTTAGTTTATTAGCTCACTTGAAAATATTTTTTGTATAAAGAATGATATGCTGCAAAAAGTTTCAAAAATATTGAATAACAGTTGTTTTAACCTGAATATAACATTCCTGCTGAAGGAATGTTATACGGATATTTGGCAGTATAAGTAATAGTTATACATTTTACTAATATATTATGATCATAAGAAAGGCAAATGTAGAAGAAAATAAATTACTTAGTGAATTGGCGATTAATTCTAAATCTTATTGGAATTATTCTGAGGAATTCATAGAAGCTTTTCGAAATGAATTAAAATATTCTAAAAAAGATTTAAATAATCCAAACAACCATTTTGTAGTTGCAGAATTAAAAAACAAAATAATTGGATTTTATGCGCTAGTTCCATTGGATCAAGATAAATTTGAATTAGAAGCACTTTTCATAGATCCAGAATACATAGGGAAAGGAATAGGTATTGTATTATTTCAAGATGCCAAATCTTTTGCTACTGTGAAAGGTGTAAAATCAATAATTATTCAAGGAGATCCAAACGCAGAGAAGTTTTATAAGGCAATGGGGTGTAAAAAAATAGGCAATAAAGAATCAG
The DNA here is from genome assembly GCA_013042995.1 of Ignavibacteriaceae bacterium. Lineage (GTDB taxonomy): Bacteria > Bacteroidota > Ignavibacteria > Ignavibacteriales > Ignavibacteriaceae > IGN2. Next base: position 1,706 of record JABDPB010000015.1, read on the forward strand.
AAAGCATACCAGGTCGCTACTTACCATTATTCTCTTATTCTGTTAATAGTGAAAACAATCAGTATATCAAAAATAAAAATAATGACAAAACATAAGATGTAAAAATGTATAACCCGCAACACAAAGCGACCGCGAAAGCGGTTTGGCATTTTAAGAGTCTTAGGGTTTAACAAAATCGTTTAAAATTGTTGTTAGGTATAGGTAAGTAAAATAAGTTTTTTTAATTATTGGCTTTTGAGGCTAAAGCTGCGTAGCTGTTTCGGGCGGACGTTTTAGTTGCATTGCCGTTAGGTGTCATTTAATCAAAAAGGAGACTCTAATGCTAAAATTGGGAAAGCCAAGCAAGATTGTGAGAAATGGATTTGTCCAGCTATATGGCGTCGTGGAGACTCTATTGCCAAAATGGGGAGAAACACGCAAGATTGGAAAAAATAGATTCATACAGCTATATGGAGTCGTGACGCTCGTTTTTATTATGCTATCTGCGTCTGTGTTGGTTAGCTATTTTGTTTTAGATCGACCCCTTACTCTCGGCAGTTTCGTGGGTAGTTTCATTGTCTTCTCAATCATAGGTTATTTTTTCGGAAAGATGTGGTGGGAAATTGGCGAAAAGAAAGCTGGTTTTAAACTAAACAGAGGAGAAACCGAATAACCCACTGCATTTATCGATCAACAAAATAAAAACCGTATAACACGCAACTCAAAGCGATCGCTTATTTTATTTGACGATGTTAGATTTTGTGAATTGGTATTTTAATAAAGTTTATTGTATTTCGACAAGCTCAGAATAAATTCTGGACAGAGGATTATCGGCAACACCAAAATTTGTAAAAATAGAAAGGACAGACTATGAATACGAAAATACTTGCAGCATCTGCAATGTTGCTCTTTGGTAGCGTGGTTATAGCACAAGAGAATTCCTACCCTAAAGCTAAAGTCAGTTTCGATGACTTCAAGAACCTTGTCGCCGAAGTTGAGACCCATCGCGAAAAGCGATTGATTGATCTCGATACGTTCCTAAAGATGAGCAAGGAACCGGGTGTAATTATTCTGGATACCCGCTCAACTTTTCGTTACAAGCGCATTCGTGTAAATGGAGCAAAGCACCTGAGCTTCACAGATTTTACACAGAACAATCTGGCGGAAGTCATTCCTTCCTTCGAGACAATAATACTAATCTACTGCAATAATAATTTCGATGGTAACCAGACTGATTTTGCATCGAAAGTTGCCTTGCCAATAACTCGCTCAGGCAGCATCATAACTGCACAGTTCAACTCGCAAGAAAAACCGCTGATGATGGCGCTGAATATCCCAACTTACATAAACCTCTATGGGTACGGTTATCAAAATGTCTATGAATTGAATGAGCTTGTTAATGTAAACGATCCTCGCATTAACTTTGAAGGATCGATTGTAGAGCAATCAGAAGAATTGACTCCTGGATTGATTGAGAAAAAATGATTGATGGTAAAATTAATTTTTAATCACTGGCAGTTGTGCATTTGTTCTACATTGTGGTTATGGGCAGCAGCTTAAGCACAATGCCGTTATACCACTTGAAATTTTCTAAAAAATTGGAACATTAAAAAAATAAGTAGCGCATTTTATGGAAATTAATTCGAGTTCACTAAAGAACACTGCAAGAATTGCTGGCTTACTATATCTTCTGCTTGTCATATCAGGCGTCTTTGGTATTATGTATATACCATCACAAATTATTATCCCTGGCGATTCTGTTACTACAGCCAAAAATATAATTTCCAATGAATTATTATTTCGCACCGGTGTCCTTAATGATATTATAAGCAACACTATATTTTTATTTTTGGTTTTGGTTCTTTATCGACTCTTCAAACAAGTAAATGAGAATCAGGCTAAGCTTATGTTTGCGTTAGTGATAGTACAAATTCCTGCTGTTTTTATGATGGAGGCTTTCAATATTACTTCCCTGATGATTTTAAAGGGTGAAGTATTACAAACATTCGAACCGAGTCAGAGACAAGATTTAGCAATGCTATTTCTTAAAATTAATGATTATGGAACACTACCATTAGAAATGTTCTGGGGCCTTTGGCTTCTACCATTTGGTCTATTGGTTTATAAGTCGGAATTTGTTCCTCGGATATTTGGGATATTGCTTTTGATTGCAGGAATAGCCTATATGATTGCTAGTACTATAGGGATCCTTTTTCCAAACTACAGTTCATTTGTAAAATATCCCACACTTTTGATTGTAGCAATAGGTGAAATTTCCATAACGCTATGGCTTCTGATTAAGGGAGTTAAGACACAAAAGCAGAAAATATGATACTTTTAGTGCGGTATAACCAACTTTTCCACCCGACCGCTTTCAGCGATTGTGGTTTGTAGCAGTTATAATGTTTTCGTTGTTCGTTTTAGTTTGCTTTTTAAAGTAATTCAATAAATATAAATTAGTCGCCGTATTTGTGTGGAAAAATAATCACGGCTAAACATAATAAACTTGGCGTTGTTAGTTAGTTATCCCCTTTCAGGGTGGACGGGTGAAAAGCAACGCCGTTAGGTAGCCAGTTAAGGTATGAGTTATTATTTTATAGCAAATATTAAAATTGAAGATCAACTTGAGTATCAAAAATATATCAATAAAGTTGATGAAGTGTTTTTTAAATATAACGGTAAATATTTAGCAGTTGATGACAATCCAAAAATTATTGAAGGTAAATGGAATTATTCGAGAGTTGTAGTTATTGAATTTAAAACTGAGCAAGACTTCAATAAATGGTACGAATCTAATGACTATCAAGAAATACTTAGGTATAGAATAAATGCTTCATATAGTGACACTGTTTTAATAAAAGGTAAATAATTTATTAAAATGACAAAAATGTATAATTCACAAAAAGCTACCTAACCAGCCAATCAACCCGAACGCCTTTGTTGTTGGGTGGTAAATGGTAAATAGAAAGTTTGAAGTTCCTTTTTGGCTTTGTTGTTAAGTGTAGTTTGTAAATGAAAATTCTTTCAATTTATAATGTTATATAAAAAAATAAAATTGTTGTGTTAGGCTTCGGCTTAGGCACAACACCGTTAGGCTGCTTGATGGCCGCGCATGACTCGGAGAAGATTATGGATACACAAAAGTTGATAGCTACATTAGAAGCCGCACCCGGCATTATTATTGGCCTCATCCGCGAGGTGGCGCCCCAGAACCTAAAGCGCCGTCCTGCACCAAACAAGTGGTCCGCTCACGAGCATGCCTGCCACATATCTATCGGGCAGGACGTATTCCTCTTACGTCTGGAATTGATGCTCTCTGACCCGCTCCCTCAAATAAAGCCTATGGAACTATCACCGGAGGAGGAGGCCGGCTCACTGTTGAGCGTTGATCTGGACGAAGCGCTAGGCCAGTACATGCGGGAACGAGCGCTGGTCGTTAAACGGCTGAAGGAGCTATCTGCTGAGGATTGGCAGAGGACGGCCGAGCATGAAGCGTTCAGCCACTACACGGTGTATATAATGTTCAGGGACTTGCTATTGCACGAGATGCTTCACGCATACAGGATAGAGGAGTTGGTGCTGAAAAAAGATTGGGAGTAAACAACTGGCTAAACAGGCCTCTGCCTAACAATCGCATCAAGTCGGACTGCAAAAACCTGGTGGTTTTTTTGAGGTTTTATCTTTACATTGAAAAAAAATTGGTAAATGCTACGGAGCTTCCGGCACTATTGCCGCTGCTTATGCGTCGCCGTTAGGCGGTATAAATCTTTCTCAAATAAATAGGTGAAAAATAAGCATGTCAAATTATATAATTCCTACACTAAAATATGATGACGCCTCAGCCGCAATTGAATGGCTATGTCAGGCATTTGGATTCGAAAAACATTTGGTAGTACCTGGCGATTGTGGGAGAATTGAACATGCCCAGTTAACTTTTCGAGGTAACATGATTATGCTTGGATCAGTCAGAGATACACATTTCGACAAGTTGCAGAAGACGCCACGAGCGGCAGGAGGAATTGGAACACAGAGTCCCTATATTATTATCGATGATGTCGATGCCCACTATCAGAAGGCTGTATCTTTTGGGGCAGAAATAGTCATGGAGCCGGAAGATCAAGGTTATGGTGGGCGTTCGTACTCCTGTAAAGATCCGGAGGGACATTTATGGAATTTTGGATCTTATAATCCATGGGAATCTTCATAAGTAGAAAAATATACCGCCTAACCAGCCGCTCAACACCGACCGCCTTTTGCGGTAGGCTTTTTAAGCGGTTTACATAAATAAATGTAATATGTAATTGTCAAATAATTCAAAAATAAATTGGTGGTCAGTCACTGCTTGCCATATGTTGGCGGCGGGTTATTTGCAACATCGTTATGTGAATTAGAAGTTCAGATATGAATGCTGAAATTAAAGCAAAGTTTGACAGCTATCCAAAGCATATCAAACCACTTATACTTCAACTGAGAGAAATTGTGTTTAGCATTGCAAAAGATTTTGATTTGGGCGAAGTAGATGAAACTTTAAAGTGGGGAGAACCGAGCTACCGAGTTAAAAACGGCAGTCCCGTGCGAATGGACTGGAAGCCAAAATCTCCGAATCAATATTTTCTATTATTTCATTGTCAAACGAAGCTTGTAGATACATTTCGCGAGTTATATTCTGACTCTTTGGAGTTTGAAGGCAATCGTGCGATCGTGCTAAATGTTGATAAAGCTCTCCCAAGACCAATCATCCGGCACTGCATAGAACTGGCTATGAGATACAAAAACATCAAGCATTTACCATTACTTGGTGCATAGATGGGAAATTCAAATAACAACACAATCAAACCCACTTTCAGACTTTGCACTGTTTGTGGCATCCGTTATATGTAAAATATTTAAGGATTAAAAATGAAACAATGGTACGAAGAACTATTTGAAAATTATGCTAAAAAATATGACGATGAAGAATTTACCAAAGGAACAATCGGTGAATGTGATTTTATAGAACAGGAAATTGAGTATAACAAAAAAATAAAAATTCTTGATATAGGCTGCGGTACCGGGCGGCATTCAATAGAATTATCCAAGCGAAGTTATTCTGTTACCGGCATTGATTTATCCGAATCACAATTGAAACGAGCAAGACAGAAAGCCACTAAAGAATCACTTAAAATAGAATTTAAAAAACACGATGCGAGAATCCCCCATTACTCGAATGAATTTGATTTAGTAATAATGCTATGCGAGGGTGGCTTTCCTTTAATGGAAACAGATGAGATGAATTTTCAAATTCTGCAAAATGCTACAAACGCATTAAGAACAAACGGCAAGTTTATATTCACAACTTTAAATGGTTTGTTCCCACTGTTCAATTCAGTAAAAGATTTTCTTTCTAATGTATCAAAGGAAGGGAACGCTACTTACAGCAAAAACTCTTTTGATCTGATGACATTCAGGGACCATAATGTAACAGAAATTGTTGATGACTCGGGAAATAAAAAATCTCTCAAATGCAATGAGAGATATTATGTCCCATCAGAAATAACCTGGCTCCTCAAATCATTGCAATTCAAAAGTATAAATATTTTCGGAGCAAAAATCGGTGCTTTCAGTCGAGATGACACCTTAACTACCGAGGATTATGAAATGCTTGTAGTAGCAGGAAAATAAAACCATCCTTCTAACAACACAATTCAGTTTAATTTAAGAAAGGCTTTCTAGTACAGCTTCGTCGAGATTAAGAGTACAGATTAATTACTCATACCTCAATGCTTCTATAGGATCTAAGTTTGCGGCTTTGTACGCAGGATAGGTTCCGAATATCAAACCTACAATTATACACATAGTGATTCCAATAAAAACCCAGTCATAGGGAATTGCCATTTGTGCATTAAGAAAACTACCAGCAAAATTTCCGATCCCCACACCAATGACAATACCTGCAAGTCCACCTACAACACAGAGTATTATTGCTTCAATTAAAAACTGAACAAGTATGCTGGACTTCCTGGCACCAATAGCTTTTCTAATTCCAATTTCTTTTGTTCTTTCCGTAACAGATACAAGCATAATATTCATAATACCAACACCTGCTGCAAGAAGTGCTACAAGCGAAACAGCAAGTGCCCCAATTTTTATAGGACCGGTAATATCATTTACCTGTGTAATTAAAGATTCATTACTAAAAACAGAAAAATCATCAGGCTCGCCCGGCGGTACTTTACGGATTTTTCTGAAATGCCCTATTGCAGCTTCAATTACATCCTCATAGCTCTCTTTGCTGGGTGCAGTAACCATTATATTTACGCTTCTTCCATATTTACCATACATATTCTGCCATGAAGTAATAGGAATCACAATATAATTATCCCTGCTTTGCCCGAACATTGATGGTTGCCTCTCAAGAACTCCAATAACTCTAAGAGGTCTTCCATCTACTCTAACAGTCTGACCTATGGCATTTATATTGGGGAAAAGTTTTTCAACCACATCCTGCCCAAGTATGCAAACATCAGTTGAATTTTGAATGTCGCTGCGGCGCATATCTCTTCCATATTCAACTTTCCAATTATTTGTTTTAACACCATCTAATGTTTCACCAGCTACACTAATATTTGGATTAGTTTCACGGTTGCCAAACTTTACAACTTTCCCAAAAGACCATTGCTCTGCTCCTACATAAAGTGCTTCGGTAAGTAAATCTTTCAGTCGGTATGCTTCGTCAATTGTAATATCTTTCCTGTTTCTCCACGCGCGGTCACGTCCACCACCTCTACCCTGCGTTCTATCAAATTTTTCAATTTGAAATGTGTTTTTATTTAACATAGAAAGACCATCTTCAATACTGTTCTGAAGCATTGTAACAATTGTCATGATCACAATAATGGAAAAAATTCCTACAACCACTCCAAGAATTGTAAGTGAAGTGCGAAGCTTGTTATTTAAGATGGATTGAAATGCAATATGTAAAAGTTGAGTAGGTTTCATCTATTCGTACCTCAATGCTTCTATTGGATCTAGATTAGCTGCTTTATAAGCCGGATATGTTCCAAATATAATCCCTACAATAATGCACATAGTAATTCCTATTATTACCCAATCAATGGGTATGGCAAATTCTGCATTTAAAAAACTTCCGGCAAGATTTCCAATTCCAACACCAATAATAATTCCAGCCAAACCTCCAACTATACATAGCACAATTGCTTCTAAAAGAAATTGCAGAAGAATATTTGTTTTTTTTGCACCAACAGCTTTTCTTATTCCGATTTCGCGTGTTCTTTCAGTAACTGATACAAGCATAATGTTCATAATTCCTATACCTGCTGCAATTAATGCAACCAGTGAAACAGCAAGTGCTCCGATTTTAATAGGTCCTGTAATATCATTCACCTGCGAGATTAATGATTCGTTGCTGAAAATTGAAAAATCATTAGGTTCTCCTGGACTTACTTTCCTTATTTTTCTAAAATGACCAATAGCAGATTCAATCACGTCATCGTAGCTTTGCGTGCTTGGAGCAGTAACCATAATATTAACGCTTCTTCTGTATTTGCCGTACATTGATTGCCATGTTGTAATTGGAATAAGCACATAATTGTCGTGACTTTCACCAAACATTTCAGGTTGCTTTTCCATATAACCAATCACTCGGAGCGGTCTGTTATCAACCCTAACTGTTTGTCCTATTCCGTTCATATTTGGAAATATTTTATCAACAATTTCTTTACCCAAAATACACACGTCTGTCGAGTTTTTAATATCATCTTCTCTAAAATCTCTTCCCAGTTCTACATTAAAATCATTTGTTCGCATTGCATCAATTGTTTGTCCACCAACGTGGTTGTTCGGATTTGTTTCCCGGTTACCAAACTTGACTACTTTTCCTCCCTGCCATTGTTCAGCGCCAACATACAATGCTTTTGTCAAAACCCTCTTCAATTGATTTGCTTCTTCGATAGTAATGTTCTTTCTATTACGCTGGTTTCTGTCTCTTGGTCCGGTATGAATTGCATCAAATTTTTGTATTTGAAAAGTGTTTTTGTTCAGCATAGCCAGCCCGTCCTCAATACTATTTTGAAGCATAGTGATGATTGTCATTATAACAATTATCGAAAAAATACCAACTACGACTCCAAGAATAGTTAACGAAGTTCGTAACTTGTTGTTAAGAATGGATTGAAATGAAATAGAAAATAATTGATCGATACGCATTTACTCATACCGCAAAGATTCAACCGGGTCCAACTTTGAAGCTGTATAAGCAGGTGCAAGACCTGATAATATTCCTGTAATAGCTGAGACACCTATGGCAATAATTACTGCATCAACCTGAATTGACGTTGGGAAGTACTGGTTGAGTGCCATACTTCCTAAAATTGCAGCAATCAGTCCAGCAATACCTCCTAAAATGCAAATAGCAGAAGATTCTAAAAGAAATTGAGAAAGGATTGTTCTCTTGCGTGCCCCTATTGCTTTTCTAATGCCAATTTCTCTGGTTCTCTCCCGAACCGAAACAAACATAATGTTCATAATTCCAATTGCGCCAACAAAAAGTGAAAGACCGGTTATAAATAATCCTGCTATTTGAATTACTCCAACAACTGAATTGTAATTTTCCATTAATCCTTCCTGCTGATTAATAGAAAAATCATTTTCTTCATCATACTTTAAGCCGCGGACTTTTCTCATCACACCCTCAGCTTCGGCTTTTGTTTCTTCAACCAGACCAGGATTTGGTGCACGCACATTTAATGTAATTGTGCCGCGGTGTTGAGCTACAAAATTTTTGAAGATTGAACCAATAGGAATAAATACTTGATTATCGGGATTCCATGGACCAAGAATAAAACTTCCTTGCTCAGAGAGAACACCAACAATTTTAAAGTTCGCACCACCAATTTTTATTGTTTTATCGAGTGCATCACCGCGTGGAAAAAGTTCTTTTGCAATTTCACTGCCAATTACACCTACCTGCCTCGAAGCATTGCTTTCTATTTCTGAATAAAACCTACCCTGATCAAAAGTGAAGTTGGTGGTTTTAACATAATCCGAACTAGAGCCAGTCAGAAATACACCTTCAACTCTCCTATCCTGATATTTAACTGTTTGCTGTGAATTTATTACAGGTGCAACAGCAACTGGAAGGCGAGCTAGCTCTTTAAATTTTTCGTAGTCTTCCATATCGATATTATCACGGTTTCGCAGTCTCCACCAATCTTCATTGGAGAACCACGCCCATTTATCAATATAAAGTACATCAGATCCCAAAGCACTTATCCCTTGCTGAAAAGAATTATCAATTCCTTTAATTGCAGTGGACATAAGAACTACAACGGTAATTCCAATAAATATACCGAGCATTGTGAGCGAAGTACGCACTTTATTTGATCTAAGCGCTCCAAGAGCAATCAATAAACCTTCTTTTAACTCGAATAAAATGTATCTCATAATTTTAAACCGGTTGATTTTGTATTAAGAATTTAACCCACCCGTTGAGATAAACAACATACTAATTTACACCACTGATTTTAGTATCAGGTTCGTAACGCCTCTCAACTATTTCATCCTTTTCAACCAAACCATCTTTTAATCTAATTATTCTTGCTGCATGTGCGGCAATGTACTCTTCATGTGTAACAAGAATTATTGTGTTACCATTGTTGTGAATTTCATTTAAAAGTTGCATTATTTCTTCACCAGTTTTTGAATCAAGGTTTCCTGTCGGTTCATCAGCAAGTATTATTGACGGCTGTGTAACAAGTGCCCTAGCAACAGCAACTCTTTGTCTCTGTCCACCTGAAAGTTCATTAGGTTTATGTTTAATTCGATCCCCAAGCCCAACATCAACTAGGGCTTTTTCTGCTCTTTCTCGTCTTTCAGCATAAGAAATACCGGAGTAAATTAACGGTAGTTCAACGTTGTGCAATGCATCTGACCTTGGCAACAGGTTAAAGGTTTGAAACACAAATCCAATTTCTTTATTTCGAATTCGTGCAAGTTCATTATCATTCATTTCACTTACACTTACACCTTTAAAATCATACTTGCCTGAAGTTGGGGTATCAAGACAGCCAAGCATATTCATTAATGTAGATTTACCAGAGCCTGACGGACCCATTATAGCAACATATTCATTCTTGTCAATCTTAAGTGATACATCACTGAGAGCACGAACTTCTTCAAAACCCAAGTGGTAAATTTTAGCAATATGTTCTATGTTAATTATATTCATTTTTATTCCATGCCGATTAGTTTTCCGTTTCTTCTCTGTTTCCCCTGTCCTTGCCATCCTTTCTTTCAACCCTAACAATAGACCCATCTTTCAGTTCTCTCGATATAGCCCTATAGCTTCCCGAAACAACCTCTTCATCACCTTCTAAACCGCTTTGTATTTCAAGAAAATTATCGTCACTGATTCCAGTTTCAACAACAATCATTTTTGCCTTTCCATCACTCACTAAAAATACTACTTCTTTTGGTTCGTTTCTTTTAAATTCACCGCCGTTATTATTTTCATTGCTATCATCTTCTGATTTTGTTGTATCCTTTTCCGGAACGTCGGTTCTTGCTGTAACGCTTTGAATTGGTACGCTTAATACATCGTGAACCGTTTCTGTTTCAATGTCTGCATTACAAGACATCCCTGGTCTTAGATTTGGATCGAGATCAATTAATTTTATTTTAACTTCAAAGTTTACTACCTGCTCTTGTGTGCCGAATCCTGTCGCCTGTGCGCTGTTTCCAATTTGTGTAACAATACCTTTAAATTCTCTATCACCAAACGCATCAACAGAAACGTTGGATGTATCACCTACTGAAATAAGTACAACATCATTTTCATCCACTTCAACAACAGCTTCCATATTACTCAGATCGGCAACGGTCATTATATTCGTTCCCTGGCTAAATCCGCTTCCCAAAACCCTTTCGCTTAATTCAACATTCAGCTGTGTGATTGTGCCATCCATAGGTGAATAAATTGTTGTTTTATAAAGCGTTTCTAAGACTTCTCGAAGTTGTGCTTTACTTTGCAGAACATTTGCGTCTGCTGCATCATAACTCGCTTTTGTACTTAAGTAATTGCTTTCTGCCAATTCTAATTCGGAATCACTTGCTAATTCTTTAGTGTGAAGTTCTTTCACTCTTTCATATTCAAGTTTTACCCTTATTAATTCAGCCTCACGCATTTTTAAAGTGGCCTCTGCGGATTTAAGATTTGCCTCTAGTCTATCCTTCTGAGCCTGATACTGATCTCCTTTTATCTTTATCAGCAGGTCTCCTTTTTGTACAACATCTCCTTCTTCAACCGGTAATGAGATGATTTCACCTGTAACCTCAGGTGTTATTAGTACTTTAAATTCGGGATTAATAGTACCAGTTGCAGTTACTGTTTGTGTTATGTCCCGCTTGGCAACATTTTCGGTTTGAACTAAAATAATTTCTTCTTTGCTACCGCCGAAGAGTGCAAAAAGAATTAGAATTATTATAAGTAATCCTAGTCCTCCAAAAATTATTATTTTCTTTTTCGACTTTTTTCTTTTACCATTTGCCATTTAACTAATCTCCTCTAAATACTATTGTTCGTATTGTTTATAATCTAAAACTCCAAGTTGGTATTTAAGCTGCTGACTAAAAACGATATAAGCAAACTGTGCATTTATTAAATCGGTTAAAGCAGTAGTGTATCTTGAATTAGCAATTAGTACATCTAAAAGTTTTCCTGAACCCAATGAATATTTTTCTTCTTCTATTTTAAGATTTTCTCGCGCCGCCGCTACATTATTTTGACTAACCAACAAACCTTTTTGAGATGCTTGAAGATCCAAAAATGTTATCTTTAATTGCCGCTTTATATCTCGCTCTAAATCATTCAATTCTATTTCAGAGTTTTTTGCCTGTACTTCGGCAAACTGTACGCGATCGCTCACAGACCAACCCTCAAAAATTGGAAAATTCAAACTAAGGCCGAATGATAGCGTTCTTGTCTGATCTAAATTTGAAATATTATCAGTAAACATCGAATAATTGCCACTAGCAATTAAATATGGCCAGTGACCCGATTGTGCTATGCTGACACCATCTTTTGCGCTTTCTAAATTTAAGATTGCACTTTTAAAGTCAAATCTCTGGTTCAAAGCTGCATTTACTGTTTCAGTCATATCATCGAAATCAGAAAGAAGATTAGTGTTAAGAATTTCTACTTCAGCAGCAGTAAGGGTATCAGAAAAAGTATATTCCTCCAAAACATCCAGACCTAAATAAAAAAGTAAGTCTTTTTCTGCTGTTGCCAACTGGTTTTGCGTGTTTATTATTTCAAGCTCTGCACTTCCAGTTGCAACTTCCTGCTGGTAAACATCTGCAAGAGTTGCTGCTCCAAGCCGGTTGCGCTCTTTGATTGTTTCAAGATTTTTTTCATTCCACTTTAAATCATCATCTTTTACTTTCAATAACTGCTTTGTATAAACGATATTGTAGTAAAGTGTCATCGTTTGGAAAACGATATCCTGTTTTATTCTTTCGAGTGAAAATTCTGCAGATTCAAGATTATTTTCGCTCTGCGATAAAGTAGCGAAGTTGGAGAGTCCATCAAAAAGTGTCCAGTTTGAATAAACACTGCCCCGGTAGTTACGTGAGGTTGTTGTAGTGGCTAATCTTGGAATTGGAATTCCATTTATCACAACTGTTCCAACACCTTCAACATTTGATTCTGAATAATCCCAATTTGCATTCAACCCTAAAGATGGTAAAAAATTACCCCAAGCTGCTTGCAAATTTGATTCAACACTTTCCAGATTGTTGGTTGCAGTTAGTAAAAATGAATTTTTGTGTAGAGCAATATTTATTGCTTCATCCAGAGCTAATCTTGCCTGTGAGAACAACTGAATGGACAAAAACATAAATATTATTGCTGTTAAGAATGAGCGCATTCTTTTCTCCGGTTTAATTTTGAATCTTTTTTTAAAACATTAAATTTTGAATGGTACAAATAAACTAAATTTTATGTTGTTATTACAGCACAAAAATATTAATTAGCATTAACTATTAATGTAGTACTTTACAAACGGCTTGATTATTACATAATCGGCAAAAAATTAACACTTAGAAATTATTTGTTGATATATAAAATGTATTCACTTTTTATACTAAACATTAAAGGATTAAATCAATCCTTGAAATGATCATTTAATTTACTTTATATTAGCGACAACAAACTGAAGGTATTAATTTGAAAAAGTTACTTAAACGCTGTTTTTGTGCGTTAACATTTACACTTGTTGTAGTCATTGCCTTTCCTCAGTCCAATATTCTTGCTCAAAATCAATTGAAAATCTTTGAAGACCCCGGTGGCGGATCACAGCCAACACAAGGTAGCAACAGTACTGATAACACATTTATTTATGTAGCCGGTGGTTTGTTAGTTGCAGGTATTATTGCTTATGCGCTATTAACTAAAAAAGACAAGTCTGAAGGATCAGATACCACAAATGTCAGCCTTGTAACTGATCAGATAATTAAAATTCCTAAGGATTACAATTCTGATATTGAAAGGGCAAAAGAAAAAATTCCGGTGGATATTTTCTTTGGGATAAGAAATGATGATGCTATTCGCAGGGGCAAAACCTATATGTTGGGTGTCTCATTAAAATTATAGTTTCAAGAGAAACTATTGTCTAAAACTTATCTTTTATTTTTAATAAATACTTATAGGCTTCTTCATAGTTGTTGCCGATTATTCCATCAAGGATTGCATCTTCAATTGCAGATTTTATCTCTCCAACTTTTTTTGAGGGTTTTAAATTACAGACTTTCATTATTTCTTCTCCACGAACCGGTGATTGAAAAGCACGAAGCTTATCTTTTTCTTTCACATCAATTACCTTCTTCATCACAATTTCATAATTATTTAAGTATCGGCTGACCTTCTGGGGATTTTTACTCGTTATATCTGCACGACAAAGTTTAATTAAATCATCTAGTTCTTCATCCGCATTTACAATTAATCTACGGATTGCAGAATCAGTTACATCATCACTAACAAGTGCTATTGGTCTTAGATGAAGCCGGACTAATTTTTCAACATATTCAAGTTTGCCAAACGGCAGCTTCATCCTTTTAAAGATAGATTTCATCATCCTCGCACCAATTTCTTCGTGCCCATGAAAAGTCCATCCTGTTCCTTCAACAAATCTTTTCGTTTGTGGTTTAGCAATATCATGAACAAGCGCTGTAAACCGAAGCCAAACATCATCTGATATTTCGGCAACCTTATCAATAACCTGACAAGTATGGTAAAAAACATCTTTATGATGATACTCTTCACGTTGTTCCACTCCACCCATTCGCGCAATTTCAGGAAAAACAATTTCCATAATTTGTGATGTATAAAGCAGCTTCAATCCAATTGAAGGTTTTGGCGATTTCATAATTTTTAAGAATTCATCGGTTATTCTTTCCTGCGATACAATTTTAAGTCTGTCTCTTAATTTCTCAGCAGCAATCATTATCTCTTCGGCAACTATAAAATTTAGTTGAGATGAAAAACGAAACGCTCTTAATATTCTAAGTGGATCATCATCAAATGTCTTTTCAGGATCAACCGGGGTGCGAATAATTTTATTTTCAATGTCACCTAATCCATCATAAGTATCAATCAATTCACCAAAATTGTTTTTAGCAATTGAAACTGCGAGAGTATTTATTGTAAAGTCCCTTCGCGAAATATCATCTTTAAATGTGCCTTCGCTAATTAGTGGTTTTCTGCTTGTTTTTCTATACGACTCTTTTCTTGCAGCAACAAATTCAAAGTTAATTCCCTTGTAAACAAAATGTGCCGTGCCGTAATTTTTATAAATAACAATATCCTCAATACCCATTTTGTGGGCAAAGGTTTCAGCAAACTGTAATCCTTTCCCAACAATTAGAAAATCAATATCACTTAGCTCCCTTTTCAAGAGTAAATCTCTTACAAAACCTCCAACAATGTAAACCTCGCTCTCCAGCTCCCCAGCAATATTCGAGGCGTACTTTAAAAAATCATATTTCAATAATTGTTTTATAATGTTCATTAAACTAGTCGTTTGAAATCTTCAATTCATCTAAAATTCTTCCAGCATTTTTATGAAACCATTCAGCTTTGCGAAAATTTTCTTTTTTGTACTCAACTAAACCATTATCATTCTTATATCGGAGTGACAATCCTGCCAATTTTCTGGCATTTAGGTAATCAAAATTTTGAAGCATATACTGAGAAAGTTTTAAAGCTGCATAACTGCTGTAAAAATCCTTTACTTCAAATTTATTAATTAAGTTTGAGAGGAACAGCTTATAATTTTCATTAAGTCTTTCACTTAAATTTATCATTATTGGAATCGAACTATAATTGTGTTGTATTAAATTTAATTCTTTTAACAAAAAATATTTATCGTAATCACTGCCAAACACATAATCAGAAATTTTTTCTTCTTTCATTAAAATCAAGCGCAATTGTGCAAGTAGTTCCAATCTTAAATTAGGTTTACTATTTTTTAGTGTCTCAAAATTCACTTTTGCTTCTTCAAATCTTCCAGCTTTAACCAATAAATCTGCAAGCCTGAAAATTAAATTGTACTCATAAGAAGTGTTTTTGAATATTTCAAGTTTCTCTTCTAAAATTCTAATTGCAGAGTTAAGTGAGTCATAATTTTCATAAATAACTGATAAACCCACAATTGCCGAATAATTATCAGTTTTTTCTAATACTTCATTTAGTAGTTGTTCTGCATCCTCATAATTTTTCTGATTAATTAAATACCAGGCATCAGCAATCCTGTCTGATATATATCGAGGACAGACTTTTTGAATAAGCGATTGCCTTCCGAAATAATAATTTGCTTTTGCTTGCCAATCTTTTACTGAAAATGAATTTAGAAATTCAAAATATTCTATTTCAACTTCAGTAATATCAATTTCAAATGTCTGCTTAAAATTATTTGATCGGTAGTATTGCTTTACTTTCTCAACTCCAAACTTTTCAATTAAAAATTGTACATAAGAACCTGAATAGATGTAGGACAAGCCTGAAACATTTCCAAAAAAACTAAAACTCGAAAACAGATTAGCTACACTAACTTTAAAGCTATTTTTATGTGCAATTGAGGCTAAAAAGTGAATATTCATTTCATCGTAAATGCCATCACAAGCTTCTGCAACTCCTTCAATTAGAGCAGGATTAAAATCTGCTGCAACTTTAAATATTCCCCATCCAAATTTTCCAGCAAAACAGTGCGCTATTTCGTGTTCTAAAGAACTTTCCCAACTATCCATTGAGACATAAACTCTATTCTGCCATGGTTTGGCTACATCAGCATTCCCAGATCCAAATAATTCTTTTTTCTGATCCGATGATTTAAAAATGAACGAATTTATTTTTTCACCAAATTCCACTGTTAAAAATTTAGAAAGTTTTTTGTAGAAATATTCCTGATTTAAGGCTATAAATTTTAAGTCATCTTTTTCAATTCGTTTATCTGCAAAAATTATAAAATGTTTGGTTTCGATTTTAGTACTCAATTCGCTATTTAATTTTGAAAACGTAGTTGAATAGCCCCACATTGGAGAAACGAATAAGTAAAATACTGCGGCAACAACAAGTGAATAAATTACTCTTCTCCAAGCAACCAGAATTACTTTTTTATTTCTTAATGCATTGTTTAAAATTCCAAAGACGCCTAAGAAGAAAAATATATTCAGCAGACGATAAAAGAACAGTTTAAAATCAACTGATAAACCTTCATCGTAAATTGTTCCCGGGAAATATCCGAAAATAGGATTATATAAATAAACCTGTGGATTGAAGTAAATTTCAAAGAGTGCAATTAGCGAAACTGCAATAAATAAAAGAATAAAAACAAGACGTCGAAGCCGTGAGGCAATGGCAAAAGAAATAATCCCTAACGTACTTCCAACAGCTATTGATGGAAAGGTAAGAACTATATAAAAAAGTAATCCATCCCAAAAAGAACAAAAACCAGTGAAGATAGAATTAATAATGGATACTGCAAATGGAATTAAGAGCAGAAGTGATAAATTCTTAAAGATTGCCAAAGCGTTTAGTTTTGAACCGTCTACTTTTTCTTTAGATGAAGAGATTACATATAATCCTGAAAGAAATGAGATTACAATCGCGTTTACAGTAGAAAATTCGTATCCGAAAACATTTGTAAGCGGTAGCGTGATTAGAATTAAATTTAAGACCAACAGTAGCGCTGCATAAACAATCAAAAAATTTTTCCATTTAAATATGTTTTTCATCGATTTAGTACTCTTTACTTTCCACCCGGTTGATATCTGCACCTAAGCTTTTTAGCTTTTCTTCAATACGCTGGTATCCGCGATCGAGATGGTAAACACGAAGTACCTCTGTAATTCCTTCTGCCGCAAGACCAGCCAGAACCAAACACGCACTTGCACGCAGATCAGTGGACATAACTTTTGCACCTTTTAGTTTTTGAACTCCTTCAATCACGGCTATATTTTTTTCTACTAAAATTTTTGCTCCCAATCTGTTCAGTTCAGGCACGTGATTGAAACGATCAAAATAAATTGTATCTGCAACTGTAGATTTTCCATTCGCTAACGACATCAAAGCTGTCCACTGCGCCTGCATATCAGTTGGGAATCCGGGATAAATTGAAGTTGTAATTGAAACAGCTTTTAAATCAGCATCTATACAGTCAATAGTTATTTTTTTATTTTCAGAAAATATTTTGCACCCGCATACTTTAAATTTTTCTAAAATCGATTCAATAATTTTTTCATCGGCATTCTTTAAAGTAATTTTACTTTTTGTAATTGCTCCAGCAGCAAGCAATGTTCCGGTTTCGATTCTATCTGGAATTGTCGAAACCTCAGCAGGTTTCAATGTATCAACTCCTTCAATTTCCAAACGACTTGTATTGATACCTTCAATTTTTGCCCCCATGCTTAAAAGATATAAAGCAAGCTGCGTGATTTCCGGTTCGATTGCTGCATTGGAGATAATTGTAGTTCCTTTTGCAAGTACAGCAGCCATTAAAGCATTGCCTGTTGCACCAACTGAAGAAACATCAAAATGAATTTTACTGCCTTTCAAATTTTTAGCTTTTGCAATTATGTATCCTTCTTCTAAATCAATATCGGCACCGAGTTTTTTCATTGCTTCCAAATGTAGATTGATCGGTCTTGGTCCCCATGCACAACCGCCAGGTAATGATACTTTCGCTTCTCCAAATCGGGCAAGCAGCGGACCCAAAACATAAACTGATGCTCGCATTTTTTTTACGTGCTCGTACGGAGCAGAAAAATTATTTATACTTTTTGAATCAATTGTAAGTATTCCATTTTCAAATGAAATTTCTGCACCAATATGCTTAAGCAATTTGATCATCGTGAAAACATCATTTAACTCTGGGGTATTCTTCAAAACTGATTTCCCAGGAGCTAAAATAGTGGCGGGCATCAATGCTAAAGTTGCATTTTTAGCACCACTCACTTCTACTTCACCTGAAAGCTTTTTACCACCATTAATAATGAATTTATCTAATACAGCCATTATTTCCTTAAATATGTTTTTACAAAACTAAATATAATATTTTGATTTAGCAGATAGGAAGGGTTTTCTAAGTTAGTGGATAAACAAGGCCTGAGTTCCTTGTGGTGAAACTCTTATAGAATTGATATACTTCATTCACAGCCTTATATTTGTAGCCAAATTTTCAGAAGATTTCCCTCTGAATTCAATTTTCAATTTAACTTTCTAAACCCTGCGAGAATGGCGGAATTTGGCAGACGCGCTAGATTTAGGATCTAGTACCGAAAGGTGTCGGGGTTCGAGTCCCCGTTCTCGCACAGATATATAATAAATTAAAGAGGTAATGGTGGATTTTAAGGTTAATGAACTTTCATCATCGGAAAAAGAAGTTGAAGTAACTTTATCTTACGATGAAATTAAAAATGATATTGATAGTGAAGTAAAAAAGCAGGCAAAAGATATTCAACTGCCGGGCTTCAGAAAAGGAAAAGTTCCAAAACATCTTCTTAAACAGAGATTTGGCGACACACTTGAATATGAAGCATCAGAAAAAGTGGCAAACACATATTTCTGGAAACTTGCACAGGCAGAAAATCTTAATCCTATCGGGCAGCCCACTATGACAGATATAAAATTTAAGCCCGGTGAGGATTTTAGCTTTAAAGTTAAATACGAAACTCTTCCTGCACTCGATGTGAAGAACTATACCGATCAGAATATTGAAGTTCCGGATATTCAGGTAAAGGATAATGAGGTTGAAAAAGAAATTGATTACATTCTGCGTTCAAACAGCACGCAGGAAGAAGCAGAAATAGTTGGCGACGATAATCATTTTTTGCTTGATGTTACAATGACAAGATTAAATGAAAATGGCGATCCATTTGAAAACATTGAACCTGAAAAGCTTGAAATTGATTTAACAAATTCGAATGTGCATACTGATGTAAAAGAAAATGCGAAAGGGAAAAAAGTTGGAGACAATTTCAATTTTTCCTTTGATGATGAACGTGTATTTAAAAACAAAGATGGACAAGATGAAAAAATTAAAGAGCACTATGACTACAAAGTGCATATAAATGGAATAAAAAAAATAGTCCTTCCGGAATTAAATGAAGAACTGATTAAAAAAGTTACTAAAGATAAAGTCAGTACCAAAGAAGAACTGAGAACTGAGATCAGAAAAGACATTCAGAACTACTATGCACAAAGAGTAGAAGAATTTACTCGCAACAGCATCATCGGCCTGATTCTAAAAAATAATGAATTTACTCCTCCTGCTTCATTGGTTACAGATATTCAAAATGAAATGGTAAAAACCGAAGAAGAAAAATTGAGAAATCAGGGTACAAAAAAAATTGATCAAAAGCAGATACAAGATTATTTTAAACCGATGGCGGAAAACGATGTAAAATGGTTTCTGCTGAAAAATGAAATAATGAAGAAAGAAAAAATTGAGGTTCCGGAAAGTGAACTTGAAGAGATGGCTAAAAAGGATGCTGAAAAAACCGGACTTCCTGTTGAAAAACTTGTAAATTACTACAAAACTTCACAGCAAAATGATAAACTACTAGATAAAAAACTTTTCGATTTTCTAATAGAAAAAAACAAAATTGAAAAAGTTAATCCCGATAAATTTTCAAAAAGACAGAAAGAAATTACAAATGAAAAATAAAATTGAAATTTACAACCAGTTAGTACCGTATGTAATTGAGCAAACAGGACGCGGTGAGCGAGGAATGGATATTTATTCACGCTTACTGCGTGAAAGAATTATTTTTATAGGTATGCCCATTGATGATCATATTGCAAGTTTAACAATAGCCCAATTAATATTTTTGGAAGCTGAAGATTCTGAAAAAGATATTAATTTGTATATAAATTCTCCCGGTGGAAGTGTTACAGCAGGATTGGCAATTTACGATACAATGCGTTATATAAAGCCGGATGTTTCAACTATTTGCGTTGGAATGGCTGCAAGCATGGGCGCAATATTACTGGCAGGCGGTACTGATGGAAAACGCTCTGCACTACCCAACTCTAAAATTATGATACATCAGCCATGGATTGGTGGTTTGCAGGGACAAACAACTGATATTGAAATTCACGCAAAAGAAATGCTAAAAACTCGTGATACGCTTTACAATATACTTGCTCGGCACACAGGGAAAACCGTTGAACAGATAACAAAGGACTGCGATAGAGATTATTTCTTAACTTCCGAAGAAGCAAAGGATTATAAGCTAATAGATAATGTGCTTGAAACCAGAGCAATCCCTCCTAAAAAATAATTTATGGGGGACTTTATTCCCCCATTTTTACCAACCTTTTGGTAGTCAAAAATATTCTTGTTTTAGCATTTAGTTTGTTATATCTTCATTTTCAATTTATTCAACGGAACGATTAAAATTATTTAGTTGTTTTTAGTAAAAAGAAGTAAAATATGATCGGTAATAGGTTTACAAATTATATCCCTCCACAAATTAGTGAAGGCTCATTCGAACAACTGTTAAAAATATTTATGCAGCTTGTTACAATAACATCTGGTGATGTTTCTGAAGCTTTAAATTGGATGAACGAAGTTGATCGGCAATATAATTTAACGGATGATGATTACGGAATGGGAGATTTTATTGAAGATCTAAAGGAAAGAGGGTACATAAAAGAAAATGAAGATAATAATGCATTTATGCTAACTGCTAAGAGCGAAATGAGCATTCGCAGACAATCATTGGAAGAAATTTTCGGCAAGCTGAAAAAATCAGCAAAAGGAAATCATAGAACACCATTTTCAGGACACGGCGACGAATTAACCTCGGATAGAAGAGAATACAACTTTGGCGATACTTTGGATCAAATTGATATGACTGACTCGATTAAAAATGCGCAGATAAACCATGGCATTGACGATTTTAAATTGACTGAAAAAGATTTGGAAATTGAAGAAAAAGACTTCAAGGCACTCACTTCGACAGTTTTAATGATTGATATTTCGCATTCAATGGTACTTTACGGTGAAGACAGAATTACACCTGCAAAAAAAGTTGCTATGGCATTATCGGAATTGATAACAACCAAATATCCAAAAGATACGTTAGATGTTATTGCTTTTGGAAATGATGCCTGGCCTATTCAAATAAAAGATTTACCTTATTTGGAAGTGGGACCGTATCACACAAATACTGTTGCAGGATTGGAACTTGCAGAGGACATTCTTCGCAGAAGAAAAACTAACAACAAGCAAATTTTTATGATAACCGACGGCAAACCTACATGTTTAAAGTTAGGTGCAAAATTTTATAAAAACAGTTTTGGTCTTGATAGGAAAATAATTAATAAAACACTCGATCAGGCTGCTAAGTGCAGAAGGCAGAATATTGCTGTAACAACTTTTATGATTGCACGAGATCCGTATCTGCAGCAATTTGTTCGTGAATTTACAAAAATTAATAACGGACGTGCATATTACAGCAACTTAACAGGCTTAGGTGATTTTCTTTTTGAAGATTACATTCGCAACAGAAGAAAAAGAGTTCGGTAAAAATGAGAAAGGAAGTAATGACCAATACACAGATTTCAACTTTAGGTGAATTAAAGCAAAATGGTTATAAATCTAAATCAATAAAAAATGAACTGAGAGATAATTTAATTCAATCTTTAAAGGGACGAAAAAATCCATTTGAGGGGATAATCGGTTTTGATGATACTGTTATTCCTGAATTACAAACTGCAATTCTTTCAAGACATGATATTATTCTGTTAGGTTTGCGCGGGCAAGCAAAAACCAAAATTGCACGATTGTTAGTAAATCTGCTAGATGAATATATTCCAATTGTTGAGGGCTCGGAATTGAACGATGATCCCTTGAATCCGCTATCTGTTGCGGCAAATGAAATTATAAAAAAGGATGGCGACAAAACAAAAATCAATTGGATTCACCGTTCGGAAAGATATACAGAAAAATTAGCAACGCCCGATGTTTCTGTTGCAGATTTGATTGGTGACGTTGATCCTATTAAAGCTGCAGCGTTAAAACTTCCTTACTCCGATGAACGTGTGATTCATTTTGGATTAATTCCGCGATCGCACAGAAGTATTTTTGTAATCAATGAATTGCCCGATTTACAAGCACGAATTCAGGTCGCGCTTTTTAATATTTTGCAAGAAAGCGATATTCAAATCCGTGGGTTTAAAGTTCGGCTGCCCCTTGATATTCAATTTGTTTTTACGGCAAATCCAGAAGATTATACCAACCGCGGAGCAATTGTTACTCCACTTAAAGACAGAATTGATAGCCAGATACTAACTCACTATCCTAAAAGCATTGAGGCTTCAAAACGGATAACAGAGCAGGAAGCTCAGCTTTCTGCTGATCAAAAAGAAAAAATATCTACGGATGAAATTTTAAATGACTTGATTGAACAAATCGCATTTGAGGCACGCGAAAGCGAATACATTGATGCAAAGAGCGGAGTTTCTGCACGTTTAACAATTTCTGCTTACGAAAATTTAATTAGTACTGCTGAACGAAGAAGAATAGTTAATGATGAGGATGAAACTCAACTTAGAATTAGTGATGTGTTTGGAGTGATACCATCAATTACAGGAAAAATAGAACTGGTATACGAAGGCGAACAGGAAGGTCCCGCAAAAGTAGCGCAGATATTAATTGGCAAAGCAATCAAAAACAATTTTACAAAATATTTTCCATCTCCCGACAGCCTAAAAAAAACGGAACAGCCAAACCCTTACCAGCAAATTGTAGAATGGTTTAAAAAGGGTAATAAAATTGATTTGATGGTGAATTCATCAAATAAAGAATATGTGAAAATAATTAAAAGTGTTCCCTGCATTGCAGAAGTTGTAAAAAAATATCATCCAAAGGTGAATGGATTTAACAAAACATTACTAACAGAATTTTTACTGTTTGGACTATCAGAGTATTCACTTTTAAGTCGCACAAAAATTGAGGATGGAATGGAGTTTAGAGATATGTTAAGCTCAATGTTCACTATGCCGCAGGATGATGATTTTGAAGATGAAGACGAATCTACCTTCTACAAATCTTAGCTGTAATAGTTTTGTTGCTTACTGCTCATCAGATTGCTCAAGGCTAAAATATACTTTCCCACAGTATGTGTTTTAATTATATTTCGAACAGAAAGATTAATCATCATCTAAAAATTTTTATTTGAAGAACAAAATAATTCTTATTGGACCTGCATATCCGTACCGCGGTGGTAATGCATTATTTGTTACTCACATTTATGAGGCATTAAAAGATTATTTCGATTTAAAGATTTATAATTACAAGCTGCTCTACCCCTCACTTCTCTTTCCCGGAACAACACAGTTTGATGAATCAAAAGAGCAGGTTTTTGATGTTCCGAATGATAGATTAATAAACTCAATCAACCCGTTCAACTGGCTAGCCGTTGCTCGAAAATTAAAAAATGAGAACGCAGATTTAGTTATATTCGATTGGTGGCATCCATTTTTCGGATTTTGCCACGGAATTATCTCTTTTTTGATCAGGAAAAAGTATAAAAATAAAATTCTGTTTATTACTGAAAATGTTGTCTCGCATGAAGCGAACCCTGTTGATAAAATTCTTACCAAATTCGGACTAAGAAATGCTTCCAAATTTTTAACACTATCTTCGGTTGTTGAAAAGGAGGTTCAACAATATTCTAAAGGGAAAAAAGCCTACAGATCGGAACTGCCGGTTTATGATTGCTACAAGCCAATTGAGGATTCTGAGCTTCAAAAAATTAAAAATGAGCTTAGCTTTGAACCGGGTTCTTTTGTTTTACTTTTCTTCGGCTATGTTAGAAAATATAAGGGGTTAGACGTTTTAATTGAAGCATTTCCGAGTATTCTTACTTTGTATCCAAACGCCAGACTGCTCATTGTGGGTGAATTTTACGATGATCACAAGCCATATTGGGAGCAGATTAAAAAATTAAAGTTTCAGGATAAAGTTAAAGTAATAAATCAATTTGTACCGAATGAAGAAGTTGCTAAATATTACCAGGTTTCGGATGTGGTAATTCTCCCCTACCGAAGTGCAACACAAAGTGGAATTTTAAATGTTGCCTACGGATTTTACAAACCTGTAATAGTTACAGATGTTGGCGGATTGGCAGAGTTTGTTGATGAAGGAAAAACCGGTTTCGTAATTTCACCTGATTCACCTCAAGCAATTGTGTATGGAGTTAAAAAATTTAAAGCGGCAAAGGATAAAACCAATTTCCAAAAATTCATCGAAGAAAAAAACAAGCAGAACAGTTTTAGCAACCTACCGGAAGTTTTCGAGAAGATCATAAATGATTCATAGTACTTATTGGATAAATAGAATATTTAATTCTCTACCAAATTCCTGTAACACCAACCTAATGTCCAGCCTTCATTCTTATCGGTATAATACTCCCTGCATTTAAAAACTACACCAGCCTTCGAATCGTGTTCACCTTTTTTCAGCGCTGAGTTAATTGTATCAGTTACACTAGCTAAAAATTCCTCAGCTACTCTCCAACCTGTATTTTCATCTTTAAAATATACCTGGCAAAAATGTTCCTGCTCTTTTTTAGAATATTCAATCCAGGTATTTCCTTCATCTGTGCTTATAAAAATTGCACAAAAAATATCAGCACTCCATGTTCTCACTTCTTCCTCAATAATACCCTCGGTGCATTCTTTCCAGGTATTTCCACCATCCGAAGTATTTAAAACATTTCCCAAATAAGATTCGGCCCAGCCATTGTTTGAATCAG
Organism: Ignavibacteriaceae bacterium; assembly: GCA_013042995.1. Taxonomy (GTDB): domain Bacteria; phylum Bacteroidota; class Ignavibacteria; order Ignavibacteriales; family Ignavibacteriaceae; genus IGN2. Next base: position 26,996 of record JABDPB010000015.1, read on the forward strand.
CAAAATTTAGTGTGTAGATCTTTACTCCATTTGATGGGAATTGTCCTGCATTATGCAGATTTTGAGATAAGTTCGATGAAAAAAATGAGAACGTGATATACAGCAAAAAGATTAAAATTTTCATATCTAAATCCTTTCATTTATTGTTTATTTGAATTTTGAAATACTCAATCCAAATAAACAAAATAATAACGGGCAGTGCATATTAACTATGTCGCAAAGATTTATAGTTTTTGTAAAAAGTTTTGAACTTATGTCGCATCAGCTATCACTTATGTCGTGTTGAGCGATTATTGCAAATATTTGAAGTTTTCTAAATATAAATTCATTTGTCAATAAGAATTAAAATCCCGTACTCAGAATAGTACGGGATTATTTTTTTACAATATAATAATCAAGTTCCTGAGAAATAAATTATCTTGCTGCATTAAGTACAATTCGTGGCGGAGCTTCAATCCAAGTGTTATTGGTAATACAAAAAATAAAGTAAATTTTTTCTATTGATGTTGCTCTTTTTTTAAGCTTATATATCGCGCTTTCTGGACTATCACTATTAAGATCAATTGTTACATTTGAATCTTCATTTTCAAATATATCAAACGCATCCAATATTAATATTCTAAATTCAGCACCTGTGGTCATAAATTTTACTGTTTTCCCTACCTCAATCTCAAGTTCCTCTGGAACAGCAAAATTTTCTACATCTTCATTTAGTATTATAGTCGTGTCTGCCTGCGCGTAAAGCATTCCAGAAAAAAAGAAAAACGAAAACACAAATATTAAATTTTTCATAGTCCCTCCGATTAATAAATATAATGTTTAAGTATAGTGCGTGAATACTCACGCCCCATTTCTTTAAATCATTTACACAATCTTCTCCAATTAGTGAATTAATACCTTTAAAATATTATCCAGTGACCTTCCAATATCCTTCTCTTACTATCAATTTATTCGAAAAGTAGCCTCAGCATATTCGGGAATCATACCCACAACCGGGTCTATTTTCCAGTATACAGTACCTCTTATGTGTACATTGCGACCAAGCCACTCTTCTAATGGCCCATATGCTTCCTCTACTTTCCCATTCGCCAAGAACTTACAGGGATCAGGGGGGTTATTTGCGTAGGTAACAACTCCAGCATTCCATCCTTTCAAGTAAACGTTCGCTGGGTTTGTCCAGTCGGAACCTTCTTCGTAGATATAAAAGTCTTCATAGAATGGACTTGCTTGTGAATAAGCTCTTGGTGGTTCATAGCTGACGAATGTTAAACCATATTTACCATCTTCTCCAAAATCTACTGTACCATTCCAAAATGTGGGGGGAGTAAGAGTAAAAGGTGTGATCTGGTGGCCCGTAAGGGGTTTTTTTGCCAAAGAGTTTGTCACCTGATCACCTTGGCTCAGCTCGGAAGCTGAAGGATTGTTTTCTGAGCAACCAAAAAAGATCAAGGTCGCTCCAATGACCAAAAATACTGACATTAAGCTTTTCATATATCCTCCTATTAATGAATAATTAAATAGAGGGTGACTCTAGGAGCCACCCTTTGTTGTTTACTTAAGCAATAACATTTTCTTTGTTTCTACAAATTCATTTGCTTTAAGTTGATAAATGTAAATTCCACTAGTCAAACCAGAAGCATCAAATTCTATTTCGTAAAACCCGGATTGTTTTTCTGCTTTCACAAGTTGAGTAACAAAATTTCCTAGAATATCATAAACTTTGAGTGATACAAAACTCCTTTCTGGAATTTGATATTTAATTGTTGTAGCTGGATTGAACGGATTTGGATGGTTCTGCTCAAGTGAATATGAGATCAATATCGGCGACTTAACTTCGCTTATAATATCTCCAAAGAATTCATCAGCTCCAATATCCGGAGTAGTAATATGCCTTAATTCTCCATCACAGTCGGTGCATATTCCACTCATAGGAGTTGCACCTGACTCAATGTTTGTAGGAACATAACGGTTCATATGAAGATGTGGACCAACAAAAAATGGCATCTCAGATATACTATTTTCATCTTGACCGATTGACTTCCAATCAGTTAATGTGAAATAATCTCCCCTGGTTGATCTTACTAAACAATTACTCTGGTTTTGTACATAATAAAGATCATTATTATTTGAATGGATCATATTGTAATTACCGTAGAAATAAATTGATGAAGCACAATAGGGAGATTCGTCCCTTGTGTTCACCAAAATATTATTCTTTACATCTACAATCTCGCAGTTCTCGAAGACATATAGAGCTCCTGATCCTTCGGGATTTGCTCCATTTCCAATACCATTTAGATATACCGAGTTAAAATAAATTTTGGGGAAATACTGACCCCGAATTTGTATTCCAGCTAAAGAAGCTTCAGATTGTGTTGATGAACTGATGATATCATATATCATATTATTACAAACTAGATTATTACTCCCTCGATATCCAGGTCCTGCATGTCCTGATAGTAATATACCTGCAGACCCATGTACGCCATTGCTAGTAGAAATGTTGTGGACAATATTTTTACGAATAATTGCACCATAACCCCCGTAAACATTTATACCAACACTAAAATAATTGTTATAGCCACTTACATTTTGAACAAGGTTTTTCTCTATAATCGTATTTAGAGTAATTTCCGATTGTATACCCCATGCGATTTTGCTATCTGTTTCTGAGCCTATAATGTTCCCCTTTATAATATTACCTTCAGGACTCGTAGCGGCAACTCCATAACCCAATAGGAATATTCCTACCCCCGCTTCTTGTATAAAGTTGTTCAGTATTAAATTACTTTCCGGAGGAGAAAGAGAACCAGGCTGATTCCAAATCATAACACCAGTACCACCTCTCGTGCAATCTTCACTTACAAAGGTTATATTCTGAACAATGTTGTGATCCGAATTATTCCAAAAACCAACGCAATCATTATATGAAAACTGTTGATTTTCCGAAACCCTGATTGTAAGAGTCGTGGGTCCTTCAAAGGCAACACCATCTAATATTACATAGCTGGTATTTACAAAAAGCATCACAACCTCGTTATTACCAATAATTGTAACATTCTTGTTCTCAGCAGGTTTAATTATAACTCTGTTGCTTAAGCTGGCACCACGTATGGGACCGTTCAGAAAGTATCCGTATTGTCCGGTAAATGCTCCATATGTGGTATTGATTAGTTCCAAAGTAACTCTTCCGTCTACTCCATCTCTGCTGAGTTTATCAAACGCAGATTGTATGGTCGGGAAATAGCCACCTTGCCCAATAGTGTATGTACCGCCGTGGAGTGGTGCAGGAGTAGGGCTTTCAACTTTTTCAGGAATAGTACGCTCATACCCTCTCCGTAATGAGCCAAATTCCTGTGCAATGGCAGTGTATGAAAAAAACACTGCCAAAAGCAAAACAAGAAAAACAGACGACGTTTTCATAAGAACCTCCTAATAAATTGTTGTTAAATTATTAGGGTGTTCAGTCGGAGCATTTTGTATAGTGATTGAGCACTCTAACGATTATTAATAATGCAGTGAAGAAAAAATTTGTTTCATCCCTGCAAAATTCTTTATTTAATCAATAACATTTTCTTTGTCTCGATAAACTCTCCTGCTTTTAGTTGATATAAATAAACACCTCTTGATAAATTATAAGCATCCATTGGATTACAATTAGCAATCAAAAATTTTATGTGTCTTTATCTATCTGCATTACCCACATATTTGGGATACCAACTCCTTCGGTGGTTACAAGGTACTGCACAATCAGCACACATTGGTTCCTATTGCAAATGGGATATGCTTTCTGCAAAAGATAAACTCCTTCTTCACTTACATAAACAAAATCTACACTGCTGCCAACAATTCCCCACGGTGGATGGATCATTCCAAACATATCACAAAGTTCTGCTTCCATTTCTATTTGAACACGAACAAGCGATATTCCACTTTGTGTAGATTGCAGATCAATGATTTCATGTGTGTAAGTAACCTCACCCATTACCTGGCAAGCTCCTGCCATTGGATCCTGCACGCTGCAGCAAATGTTAATTACTTCTTTAATCGGATTACAAAATTTTTCTAGAACAGGAATGGGTTCTGTAGGAGGAGTTTCATTACATCCGATTAGGAGCAAAATTGATATAGCCACGAAAGTTCTCATTAAGTTTTTCATAAAGCCTCCTCTTTATTAAAGTTAATTTATTTCCTCGTAATCCTCTCCTCTTTGAGGAGGGGGTTCTTATTTGTTTTATTTAAGTAATAACATCTTCTTTGTTTCTATAAACTCTCCTGCTTTTAATTGATATAAATAAACACCGCTCGATAAACTAGAAGCATTGAAATTCAACTCATAGTATCCTGCATCCTGCTCCTCGTTAACAAGTAATACTACTTCCCTTCCAAGAACATCATAAATCCTCAATTCAACAAATGATTTATCCGTAATTCCATATTTAATTGTAGTGCTTGGGTTGAATGGGTTGGGATAGTTTTGTTCAAGACTAATATGTATTGGTAATTTTACTTCGTTCTCGACTGATGTCGGATTATAGATCATAGGCCATCTCCAATAACACCATTCCGAATTTGGACCACCAAAATGACCTATATCATTTGTCAATGAACCAAGAGCAGGCCACATTGGATCACCAAGATTCATCGGGTCTTCAACGTCATTGAATAAAGGATCTGGATTACCTAAATCAATACACATTGCCGAATCAGTATTTGCAAAAAAGTAAACAGTATCCATAAAATAAGGATTTCCTTCAATGTTCCCGACTCCTGCATAAGGATCACCAATAAGGGAATACGTTATGCTCAATACCTGAGACCAGGGAGTAAACTGTTGAGGTGTGTTTCCCCAAACAATGCAATTTGTCATTTGACCAAGATGAAATGTAGAAATACCACCTTCTTCACCCACTGCATGATTATAACAAAATGTATTGTTAATGTAATATGTGCTGCTATGACCACCCAGATTTGCATTATCAATTCCTGCAGCATCATAGGCTACATTATAAGCTATCAAATTATTTTCTGTATAAGCGTGAGTATTAACCAATGTCATACCACCACCGTAACTGTCGGTTATGTTTGTATCGACTGTGTTACCAATTATTTTATTACTAATTATATATGCCCAAAAGTTTTGATG